>NZ_JBISDG010000002.1:0-134973 GCF_044472985.1 Roseovarius salis
AGCCGGCCAGCGCCGCCCCGGCGCGGCGGGCCTCGGCGGCCAGCACGGGCCAGTCGGGAATGTCGGCGTCCCACTCGATCAGCACCGGGCGCGGGCCGGAACGGGCCAGCGTGTAATCCAGCAACGCCCAGACCGGATCTGCCACCTGGGCATCGTGGCTGTCGATCAGCAGCGGCGCGCCGTGATCGTCTGCGTCGTGGTCATGCCCGCCCAGATGGATCTCGCCCACCCTTTGAAGCGGAAAGGCGTCGACGTAGGCGCGGGCGTCCATGTCGAGATTGGTGGCCGAGACGAACACGTTGTTGACATCGAGCAGCAGCCCGCACCCCGTGCGGCGGGCGACCTCTTCGAGGAATTCGGTCTCGGACCAGGTGCTTTCGGCAAAGGCGAGGTAGCTGGAGGGGTTCTCCAGCAGTATCTGCCGGCCAAGGACCTGCTGCACCTCGTCGATGTGGTCGGCCACGCGCGCCAGCGTGGCGGCGGTATAGGGCAGGGGCAGCAGGTCGTTGAGGAAGTGGCTGTCATGGGTCGACCATGCAAGGTGCTCGGAGAAGCTGGCCGGTTGCAGCCAGCCACAGAGATGTTTCAGCCGGCCGAGATGATCCGGGTCGAGCCGGCCCTCGCCGCCGATCGACAGGCCGACGCCGTGGACGGAGACGGGGAACTGGGCGGCCAGGTGCCGCAGTTGCGCCAGCGGGCGGCCGCCGCCCCCCATGTAGTTCTCGGCATGGATTTCCAGCCATTCAACGGGGCGGGCATCCGCGGTGATGTCGCGGAAATGTTGCGGCTTGTAGCCGACGCCGGGCGCGGCGGGCAGGGCGGTCGCGGAACTGTCGAACATGGGGCACCTTTTGGGTCGGATAATCCGGCAGGGCAGGGGCATGCGCGGGCCTCGGGCCCGCACACGCCATGTGGCCCTCAAGACTGCGGCAAGTCGCGGTCGAGCGGTTCGAGGCTGCCCGTGCGGTCACCGGGCAGTTCGATGTCCTCGCAGGTGCCCTTGTCGACCAGCGTCCAGGCGTTGCCCTGGTAGTCGACGGTCGAGGTGCCGGCGCAGGTGGTGCCGGCGCCTGCCTTGCAGTCGTTCTCGCCGGCCAGCGAAACGCCATAACACTTCTCCTGCTCGGCCGCGACGGCGGTGGAGCTGTGGGCGGCCAGCGCCGCGGTCACGGCGCCGGCGATGGCGACGGATTTCATTGCTGTGGACATGGGGGTCTCCCTTGAAAGATGATCAGTTTGCGCCATTTCCATGCGCTGGGCCGGGAACCGCGCCCTCCGGGCGACAGGTCCCGGTCGTGCAACCGGATGGCGCATTCAAGGTAGACGCCCTAGCGGCTCACCGCCCATTCACGAGGTGGTGACGCACGCGCCTGTCAGAACGCGTTAGCGGGCTGTCGCGGGCAAGCCCATGAAATTTCTGAACATTCGCCTGGGCCTTGGTCGCGGCCGCGCAGATTGTTGCAGGGCGCGGCCGCGAAATTGCCCGGATGTTACAGCAGGTCGGGCGGCGTGGCCTCGGTCAGCAGCGTTCGCGTGAGCGCGTCGAGAGGCTCCACGCTGGTCTGCTTTTTGCCGAGCCGGCGGACGGTCACGGTGCCGTCCTCGACCTCCTTCATGCCGCAGGCGAGGATCACCGGCACCTTGCCCACGGAATGCTCGCGGACCTTGTAGTTGATCTTCTCGTTGCGGGTGTCGGCCTCGGCCCGGATACCGGCGTCTGCCAGCTGCGCGGCCACCCGCTCCACGTAGTCGTTGGCCTCGGACACGATCGAGGCGACGACAACCTGCCGCGGGGCCAGCCAGAACGGCATCTTGCCGCCGTAGTTCTCGATCAGGATACCGATGAAACGCTCGAAGCTCCCGAGGATCGCGCGGTGCAGCATGACGGGGCGATGCTTTTCGCCGTCAGCGCCGATATAGGTGGCGTCAAGCCGCTCGGGCAGGTTGAAATCGGCCTGGAAGGTGCCGCATTGCCATTCCCGCCCGATCGCGTCGGTCAGCTTGAAGTCGAGCTTGGGGCCGTAGAAGGCGCCTTCGCCCGGGTCTAGCTCGTAATCGTTGCGCACGGCGAGGATCGCCTTTTCAAGCGCCGCCTCGGCCTTGTCCCACACCTCGTCGGAGCCCACGCGCACGTCCGGGCGGGTCGAGAACTTGATGTCGAATTCGGGAAAACCGGCATCGCGGTAGACCTCGCTCAGAAGCGAGATGAAGCGGCTGCATTCGTCCTCTATCTGGTCCTCGGTGCAGAAGATGTGCGCGTCGTCTTGGGTGAAGCCGCGCACCCGCATCAGCCCGTGCAGTGCGCCGTGCGCCTCGTAGCGGTGGCAGGAGCCGAATTCCGACAGCCGCAGCGGCAGGTCGCGGTAGCTTTTGATGCCCTGGTTGAAGATCTGGACGTGGCAGGGGCAGTTCATCGGCTTGAGCGCGTTGACGCGCTTTTCGTTGGCGTGCTCCTCGTCGATCTCGGTGATGTACATGTTCTCGCGGTACTTGTCCCAGTGGCCGCTGGCCTCCCACAGCTTGCGGTCGACCACCTGCGGCGTGCGGATCTCGCGATAACCCGCGCGGTCGAGCTTGCGGCGCATGTAGTCTTCCATCTCGCGGTAGATGGTCCAGCCATTGGGGTGCCAGAACACCATTCCCGGCGCTTCCTCCTGGAAATGGTATAGTTCCATCTCGCGGCCCAGACGGCGGTGGTCGCGTTTCTCGGCCTCCTCGAGAAAGTTGAGATACGCCTTGAGCTTGTCGCGGCTCGTGAAGCCCACGCCGTAAATGCGCTGCAGCATCGGGCGGTCGCTGTCGCCGCGCCAGTAGGCCCCGGCGATAGACATCAGCTTGAACGCGTCGGCCGGCACCTGCCCGGTATGCTGCAGGTGGGGGCCGCGGCACAGGTCCTGCCACGGACCATGCCAGTACATGCGCACCGGCTCGCCCTCGGGGATCGCCTCTACCAGCTCGATCTTGTAGTTCTCGCCGGTCTGCCGGTAATGCTCGATCGCGCGCTGGCGATCCCAGACCTCGGTCGTGACCGGGTCACGCAGGTTGATGATTTCCTTCATCTTCTGCTCGATCCGGCCCAGGTCCTCCGGCGTGAAATGTTCCGCCCGGTCGAAGTCGTAGTACCACCCGTTGTCGATGACCGGGCCGATTGTGACCTTGGTCTCGGGCCAGATCTCCTGCACGGCACGGGCCATGATGTGTGCAAGGTCGTGGCGCACCAGCTCGTTCGCGGGGGCCTCGTCCTTCATCGTGTTGATGGTGATGCTGGCGTCGTCCTCGATCGGCCACTGCAGGTCCCAGTGCTGGCCGTCGACATGGGCCGAGATCGCTTTCTTGGCCAGCGAGCCGGAGATCGAGGCGGCGACCTCGGCCGGGGTCACGCCCTTTTCGTAAGAACGGGAATTGCCATCGGGAAGGGTCAGGGAAATCTGGGCCATCGGCCTCAAGCTCCTCGTCGGTTTGGCGCCCACGGAACGCCCGGTTGCGGGTCTGGTCTGATCGCGCGCGTTGTCGCGCGCCGTCCCGGGCAAGTCAAGAGGGGGCCAGACGGTGGCGGCCGCGGAGAGCGAGGCCGGAAAACGGCGGAATGTGGACGGAATGCGACGGCGACCGCATGGGCGGCTAACCCCTTGACCGGCCACGAAGTGTGCAAAGGCATGCCGGCCATTGTATCCCGGCGCATGCCGAGATTGCCGTAACATATTGACGCATAATAAAAAATTGTCTTTACGTCGTGCTGTAAGCCCCTATGTTGCAGCTGGACGGCGCATCGCCGCGCGGAAATTGGGAGGTTGAGACATGGCCGGATACAACACGCAGTTCGAACTGTCGGTCGAGGACATGGAGCTGATCGAGGACGCGCTGCGCCGCACCAAGCGCGAGCTGTCCGACAAGATCGTCGAGACGGTCGAGGAGGGGCGCAATTTCAACGAGGTCCCCCGCGAGGTCGACACGACGGTGCGCGACATCCACGATCTGCTGGGCCGCATTCACAACCAGAAGGTTTTCTACCGCCCGCGGAACCGGACTTACATCAGCGGCTGACGGGACGCGGCGAAATCGGTTTGAACGTCGGGGCCGGTCGCGGCAGGATGCGTATCCGAAAGGATGATCCATGACCCGACCCGAGTTCCTGACCACAGATACCGGCCGCCGCATCGCCCATCACCGCACCGACGGGCGCAGGCCGGGGGTGGTTTTCCTCGGCGGCTTCAAGTCCGACATGGAGGGTACCAAGGCGATACATCTCGAGAACTGGGCCCGTCGGGCTGGGCGGGCGTTCCTGCGGTTCGACTATTCCGGGCACGGCCAGTCCTCGGGCGCGTTCGCGGACGGAACCATCGGCGCATGGGCATCTGATGCCATGGCCGTGATCCGCGAGCTGACGCAGGGGCCGCAGATCCTCGTCGGCTCTTCCATGGGGGGATGGATTGCCCTCTTGGCCGCCCGCGCGATGCCGGAGAAGGTCGCGGGTCTTGTCACCGTCGCCGCCGCACCCGATTTCACCGAGGACGCGATGTGGGCCGGGTTCGACGCGGCGCAGCGCGACAGGCTGATGACGCAAGGGCAGATCGCCCTGCCGAGCGAGTACGGCGAGCCGCTCGTGATAACCCGGCGGCTGATCGAGGAGGGGCGCGACAACCTCGTGCTGCGCGCGCCGCTGCACCTGCCGTTCCCGGTGCGGTTCCTGCAAGGAACCGCCGATGAGGATGTCGCCCGGTCGGTCGCGCTGAACCTGCTCGACCATGCCGAGGGGGCCGACATGCGCCTCACGCTTGTCGAGGGGGCCGATCACCGGTTTTCCGATCCCGATTGCCTGTCCCTGATCGAGTCCTCCGTCGAAGAGGTCAGCGCGCGCATCGCCGGGTGACGCGACGCCCCCGCGCGGCACGGAAAAGCGGAACGCGCGGTTGATTCCCCGCGGGGTAGCGGCCAAGCTGGTGTCGCGCCCGGCCCGTGCCGGATGCGGGTACCAAGGACAGGATCGATGCAGGACCCTCTGGTTTTCTTGCCGGGAATGATGTGCGATGCGCGCGTTTTCGCGGCGCAGGTGATGGCGTTCAGCCCGCGCCTTGCCGTGACGGTCGCGCCGGTCACCGGCGGCGACAGGGTGGAGGAGATCGCCTCGCGCCTGCTTGATGTCCTGCCGCGCCGTTTCTCGCTGGTGGGGCTGTCGATGGGGGGCATCGTGGCGATGGAACTGTTGCGGCGGGCGCCGGACCGGATCACCCGGCTGGCGCTGATGGACACCAACGCGCTGGCCGAGACGCCGCAAAGCGCCGCGGATTACGAGCCGGTGATCATAAAGCTGCGCGCTGGCCGTATCGACGAGGCAGCGCAGGCGCTGGTGCCGACATCAACGCTCGCGCCGGGGCCGGGCCGGATGGCGGTGATGGCCGATATCGCGGCGATGGCCCGGGCCATCGGGGCCGAGGCGATCATCCGCCAGGTGCGCGCGGTGCAGCGGCGCCGTGACTACCAGGCGGTGCTCAGGCGCTGCAGGTTGCCGGCGCTGGTCCTTTGCGGGACGCATGACAGCCTGACCCCGCCCAAGCGGCACGAGCTGATGGCCGGGTTGCTGCCCAACTCGACGCTGCATGTGGTGGACGGGGCGGGACATCTGCCGGTGATGGAACAGCCCGAGGCGGTGAATGCCGCGCTGGCCGCGTGGCTGCAAGAACCGGCCCCCGAACATGCCTGAACGGGATACCGGGCAGAGCGTACGTGGGCGGGCGCGGCGCCTGCGGCGGCGCACGCAGGTATGGGCCAAGCGCCATCTGCCGCCCGGTGCGCGGCTTCTGATCGGCCTTGCCCTGATGGTTGGCGGCGTGCTGGGTTTCCTGCCTGTGGTGGGGTTCTGGATGCTGCCGCTCGGCGTTGCGGTCGCGGCGCTCGACGTGGTGCCGATCTATCGCTGGGTGACCGGCCAGAGGACGTGGCGCGGGCGGGACAAGTAGGCGCCCCGACCCGCGCCCGGTCAGACCGCGGAGAGGCGCGTCACGCTCTTGGTCTTTTCCTTGCGGGGGCGCGTGCGGTTGCGCGCTGCCGGGTCCTCGGAATTGGCGTCGATGAAATCGAGCACGAGCGGGCGGATGTTGTTGCGCCAGGAACGCCCGGCGAAGATGCCGTAATGCCCGGCGTCGGGCTCGACGTAGCTGGCCTTTTTCTCGTCGGGCAGGCCGGTGAGCAGGTCGAGCGCTGCAACACACTGTCCCGGGGCCGAGATATCGTCCTTGCCGCCCTCCACGGTCTTGACCGCCACGCGGGTGATCGCACCGACATCCACGTTGTGCCCGTCGACGACGAAGGCGTTCCGCGCGATTTCACGCCCTTTGAAAACGCGCTCGACGGTGGAGAGGTAGAACTCCGCCGGCATGTCCATGACGGCGAGGTATTCGTCGTAGAACTTGTTGTGCGGGTCGTGATCGCTGGCCTCTCCGCGGGCCACGCGGCTGATCTGGTCGGCAAAGGCGCGGCCGTGACGCTCGCCGTTCATCGAGATGAACGACGCCAGCTGCAGCAATCCGGGATAGACCATGCGCCCGACGCCCTTGTACTTGAAGCCCACGCGCTGGATCATCGTCTGTTCAAGCTGTCCCATCGTCACGCGGCGGCCGAAATCGGTCACCTCTGTCGGGGTCGCGTCGGGATCGACCGGTCCGCCGATCAGCGTGAGCGATCGCGGCTGCGCGTCGGGGTCGAGTTCGGCCAGGTAGGCGGTCGCGGCCAGTGTCAGGGGCGCGGGCTGGCACACGGCGATCACGTGCAGGTCCGCGCCGAGCTCGCGCATGAATTCCGTCAGGTAGAGCGTGTAGTCCTCGACATCGAACTTGCCGGCGGAAACGGGGATGTCGCGGGCGTTGTGCCAGTCGGTGACGTAGACCTCGCAGTCAGGCAGCAAGGAGCGGACCGTCGAGCGCAGCAGCGTGGCGTAGTGACCCGACATCGGCGCCACCAGCAGCACGCGGCGGTCCATCTCGGCCCGGCCCTGAACGTCGAAATGGATGAGGTCGCCGAAAGGACGTTCGAGCACGGTCTCGACGTTGATCAGGTGGTCGCGCCCGTCCTCGCCGGTGATCGAGCCGATGCCCCAATCCGGCTTGCATACCATGCGCTGGAAGGTACGCTCGGTAACTTCGCCCCACGCGGCCATCCACTGGAAGGCCGGGTTTGGCAGCATGCTGAAAACCGGATAGGATGCCATCGACAGCGCGGTTGCGCCGAGCCACTGGTTGGTGTTGCGGAGGGTTTCCATCAGGTCATAGGTCATCATGTAGCGCATCGTCGTCTCCTTGCCCCGGGTGGCCCGGTTACCTTGCCGCTCTGGCCCCTCCGCCCAGGCGACGTTATGCTGCACGGCAGAAACTTACGAGGGATTCGTCAAAATGGCAACGCACGAGGATGATCCCGGTCAGAATCTGGAGCGGCTCAACAAGAACCTCGAACGGGTCGAGGAGCTTTCGCAACGGCTCGTCCAGGCGCTGTCCTCGCGCAAACCGGCCAATCCCGCGCTCAACGGCCCCTCTCACGACCTTTTCGCCAAGGCGGCGGCGTCCTACTGGCAGGAGGTGTTCGAAAACCCCGGCAAGATCTACGAACAGCAACTGGAGTACTGGGGCAAGTCCGTGCGCCATTTCCTGGAGGCGCAGCAGGCGCTTGCGCAGGGCCGCGTGGATGGAGAGGACGACGAGCCCGAGGATCCGCTCAGGCACGACAAGCGGTTTTCCAACCCGCTTTGGGAAACCCATCCCTATTTCCGCTACATCAAGCAGCAATACGCGCTGAACAAGCAGGCGATCGAACAGGCGGTAGCCGAACTCGACGATATCGACGAGACCGAGAAACGGCGGCTGGAATACTTCTCGCGCCAGATCATCGACATGATGAGCCCGACCAATTTCCTCGGCACGAACCCCGACGCGCTGGAAAAGGCGGTGGAAACGGAGGGCGAAAGCCTCGTGCGGGGGCTGGAGAACCTGGTTGCCGACCTCGAGGCCAACCAGGGCGAGATGGTGGTCCGGCTGGCCGACGAGAGCGCGTTCGAGCTGGGAGAGAACATCGCCACCACGCCGGGCGAGGTGGTGTACCGGAACCACATGATGGAGTTGATCCAGTACGCGCCGGCGACCGAGGAGGTCTACGCCACCCCGCTGATCATCTTTCCGCCGTGGATCAACAAGTTCTACATTCTCGATCTCAAGGAACAGAACAGCCTTGTCAAGTGGATCACCGAGCAGGGCTACACGCTCTTCGTGGTGTCTTGGGTCAACCCGGATGCCTCCTATGCGGATATCGGCATGGAGGACTACATCGAGGACGGTTTCCTGACCGCGATCCGCGAGGTCAAGGCGATCACAGGGCAGCGGCAGGTGAACACGGTGGGCTATTGCATCGCTGGCACCACGCTGCACCTCGTGCTGGCGCTGATGGCCAAGCGCGGCGATACCTCGGTGAAATCCGCCACGTTCTTCACGGCGCTCACGGATTTTTCCGAACAGGGAGAGTTCACGCCGTTCCTGCAGGACGATTTCATTGACGCCATCGAGCGCGAGGTCGAGCAGCAGGGGCTGATGCGGTCCTTCATCATGTCGCGCACCATGTCGTTCCTGCGGTCCACGGACCTTGTCTATACACCGGCCGTGCGCAGCTACATGATGGGCGAGACACCTCCCGCCTTCGACCTGCTCTACTGGAACGGCGACGGGTCGAACCTGCCGGGCAAGATGGCGATGGAGTACCTGCGCGCCCTGTGCCAGCGCAACGAGTTCGTCGGGGACGGTTATGAACTCTTCGACGAGACCGTGCACATCAGTGACATCACGGTGCCCGTCATGGCTGTCACCTGCCAGTCGGACCACATCGCGGCGTGGAAGGATTGCTATCGCGGTTTCAAGCAGACGGCGTCGAAGGATCGGACGTTCATCGTCTCCGAAAGCGGGCACATCGCCGGTATCGTCAACCCGCCGTCCAAGAAGAAGTACGGCCATTACACCAACGCCGACCTCAGCCTTTCGGCCGAGGAGTGGCTGGCGGGCGCCACCCATCACGAGGGGTCTTGGTGGCCGCGGTGGGAGCGGTGGCTGCGCAAGCGGTCGGGCAAGAAGGTGCCGGCGCGCGCGCCGGGCGATGCCGAGCACCCGCCCCTCGCCCCGGCGCCGGGAACCTATGTTCGCAAGAAGGCGACGGGCTGAGACCGGCCAGACCGCGCGATTGCTGCGGTGCAGAAAAAATCCTTGAAATGCTGCGATGCAGCATGTATATGGAATGCAGACGCAGAAAATTCCTAACCGCGAGGATACAGAAATGGCCAAAGCACAAGACTTCAATACCGTCATGAAAGACTTCATGGGCGCGTTCCCGGTTGACACCAAGGCGATGGAAGATGCCTTCAAGAACCAGGCGGCCCTGAACGAGAAACTGTCGGGCGTGGCACTGGAAGCCGCCGAGAAGTCGGCGGAGATCTCGGGCAAGTGGACCAAGGAAACCCTTGCCAAGATGACCGAGATGACCAAGGCCAAGACCGAGCCGGCCGACTATGCCAAGGCAATGACCGAGTTCGCCTCGGCCAACGCCGAAGTGGCCGCCGAGAACATGGCAGCCTTTGCCGAGGTGGCCAAGAAGGTTCAGATGGACACCGTCGAACTGCTGATGGCTGCCGGCAAGGACATGCAGGAAGACGCCACGAACGTCGTCAAGAAGGCCACTGACGACATGACCGCCGCCACCAAGAAGGCGTCGGCGTCCAAGTAAGCACGGGAATACGGGGCCGGACCTCCCTCCCAGCCGGACCCGATCCAAGAGGGCGAGCCATCGGCTCGCCCTTTCTTTTTTCCGTGCAGACGGTTAAGCTTTGCTGCAGCGCTGCATCATGGGAGACTTAGCCGTGGCCGAATCCGAGAAACCGCTGCTGATCAAACGGTACGCGAGCCGGCGGCTCTACAATACCGAGACATCCGATTACGTGACACTGGACGATATCGCGGAATTCATCCGGGATGGGCGTGACGTGCAGATCATCGACCTCAAGTCCGGCGACGACCTGACGCGGCAGTATCTGCTGCAGATCATCGCCGAGCATGAAAGCCGCGGCGAGAACGTGCTGCCGGTCAACGTGCTCAACGACCTTGTGCGCAGCTACACCAGCCAGGCCACGAGCATGGTGCCGGATTTCCTCGCCGCCAGCTTCGAGATGCTGCGCGAGAGCCAGAGCCAGATGATGGAGAACATGGCCAAGGCAAATCCTCTGACGGCGATGCCGGGCATGGACGCGATGCGCGCGCAGCAGGCGGCCTTCCTCAAGGCGATGACCGGCCAGATGCCGGGGATGCCCTCCGCACCGGGCGCCAAGGGCGAGGAGGCGGGCGGCAGCGCCGAGGGCGAGGAGCTCGACGCGATCCGCAAGGAACTGGCGGAGTTGCAGAAAAAACTGTCCAAGATGGACAAGTAGGATCCCCCGGAGGCCATGGTGGACAGCCCCGGCCGCATCACCTTGTGGGGGATCGAGGTGTTCATGGCCGCCGCGGACGAGCGATCGATCTCGGCCGCGGCCAAGCGGTTGGGGGCCAGCCCCTCGGCCGTGAGCCAGCAGCTCACAAATCTTGAAACCGCGCTCGGCACCACGCTGTTGCAACGCAACGCCCGGCCCGTGCGGCTGACGCCGGCGGGCGAGATTCTAAAGCGGCGCGCGCAGGTCATCCTCAACGAGGCGGCGCAGGCACGGGCAGAGCTGGCGATGTCTGACCTGTCCTCGCTCACCCGGTTCAGGCTGGGGATGATCGAGGATTTCGAGGCCGACGTGACCCCGCAGCTGCTGGCCCACATGGCCGGCGAGCTCAAGGGGTGCCAGTTCCTGCTGGAGACCGGGGCGAGCCATTATCTCTACGATCTTCTGGATTCGCGCGCGCTGGACGTGATCGTGGCGGCCGAGTTGGGGGGCGAGGATGACTGGGCCGAGGTGCACCCGCTCCTGCGCGAGGGGTTCGTGGCCGCCGCGCCGCGCGGCGTGATCGACACCGAGGGCGACGTGTCCGCGCAACTGCGGCGCCTGCCGCTGGTGCAGTACACGCAGCGCCACTACATGGGTCGGCTGCTGACGGCGCATCTGGCGCGCCAGAACATAAGCCTGCCGCACCGCTTCGAGTTGGACAGTTACCACGCCATCCTCGCGCTGGTGGGGCAGGGGGCCGGCTGGACCATTCTGACGCCGCTGGCGCTCATGCGTGCACGACGTTTCGCCGATCAGATCGACGTGATGGAGCTGCCCTTCGAGCCGCTGTCGCGCACGATCAGCCTGACGGCGCGCAAGGACATCCTGCAGGACATGCCGCGTCGCGTGGCCGATACCCTGCGGCCGATCCTGCGCCGCACGGTCGTGGAGCCGGCCATCGCCGAATACCCTTTCCTGCGGGGCGCGTTGAGCCTGCTCTGACGGGGCAGGGGCCGTCAGCTCTCCAGCGTGCGGGCCAGCGCACAGAACTGTTCGAGCGTCACCGCTTCGGCCCGGTCGGTGGGGGCGATCCCGGCCGCGGCGAGGCGGTCCTCGATATCCGGGCGCAGCCCCTTGAGCGCCGCGCGCAGCATCTTGCGCCGCTGGTTGAAGGCGCGGGCGACGACGGCCTGCAGCGTGCCGGCATCCGCGGGGAAACGCGGCGCGGGTAGCGCGGTGAGCTGGACGACGCTGCTGGCAACCTTGGGCGGCGGGGTAAAGGCGCCGGGCGGCAGCTGCATGACGATCCGCGCGTCGCACCGCCACTGCGTCAGCACCGCGAGACGGCCATATGCCTTGCTGCCGGGTTGCGCCACGATCCGCTCTGCCACCTCGCGCTGGAACATGAGCGTCAGGCTTTCCCAGAAGGGCGGCCAGCTTTGCGGCGTGAGCCAGCGCACCAGAAGCTCTGTACCGATATTGTAGGGCAGGTTGGCCACGATCCTGATCGGCGGGTCGAGGTGCTCGCGCGGGTCCATGTCCAGCGCGTCGCCCTCGATGACCTGCAGCCGCCCGGGATAGGCGGCGGCGATCTCTTCCAGCACGGGGATGCAACGGCTGTCCTTTTCCACCGCGAGGACGCGGCGCGCGCCCTCGGCCAACAATCCGCGCGTCAGGCCGCCGGGGCCCGGCCCGACCTCCAGCACGTCCGCGTGGGCAAGGTCACCGGCGCTGCGGGCGATCTTGGCCGTCAGGTTGAGGTCCAGCAGGAAGTTCTGCCCAAGCGACTTGCGCGCCGAAAGCCCGTGCGCGGCAATCACCTCGCGCAGGGGGGGCAGGGCGTCTATCCCGCTCATGCCCCCCGCGCCGCCGCCATGCGCCCGGCCATCCGCAGGGCTTCGATCAGCGAGGAGGGGTTCGCCGCATTGGTGCCCGCGATGTCCAGCGCCGTGCCGTGATCGGGCGATGTGCGGATGAACGGCAGGCCGAGCGTGACGTTCACGCCGCGGTCGAAATCGAGCGTCTTGATGGGGATGAGCGCCTGATCGTGGTACATGGCGATCGCGGCATCATAGCCCATGCGCGCGGCATCGTGGAACATCGTGTCCGCCGACAGCGGACCGGCCAGCGTCATCCCCTCGGCGCGCAGCGTGTTCAGCACGGGGGCGATCACCTCTATCTCCTCGCGCCCGATGCGCCCGCCCTCCCCGGCATGGGGGTTGAGCCCGGCCACGGCAAGGCGCGGCGCGGCCAGAGCGAAATCGCGGATGAGCGCGTCATGCGTGATGCGAATGGTCTGCTCGAGGCGCTGCGCGGTGAGCGCCGCGGGCACCTCGTGCAGCGGGATGTGGATGGTGGCGGGCACGACGCGGAGCCGGTCGCTGGCCAGCATCATCACCACCCGGTCCACCCCCGCCAGCGCCGCGAGATACTCGGTATGCCCCGGATAGGCGAACCCTGCGCCGTCCTGAAGCGCCTGCTTGTGGATGGGTCCGGTGCAAAGGGCCGCTGCGTGGCCATCCTGCACCAGCTTCACCCCGTGCGCGATAACGTCGATCACGCCCTGCGCGTGGGCGGGGCTGGGCCGTCCGGGTGTCAGCGGGCCGTCGAAGTCGTGCCGCAGGACGGGCAGCCCCCGCGCCAGGGCGTCCGCCGTCTCGGACGGGTGGGTGATCTCTTCCACCGGCGTGCCCACGGGCAGGTGCCGCGGATCGCCTATGAGGAAGAAAGGCAGGGCGCCGTCGAGCTCCGCCCATGCCCGCGCGGCAAGCTCGGGGCCAATGCCGGCCGGCTCGCCGCAGGTAAGCGCGACGGGCGCGGTCACTGCTCGACGATCCGCGCCTCGGCGCGCAGCTGGGCCAGATACCCCTCGGCATACGACTCCAGCCGCTTGTTGCGGATGAAGCTGGTCAACTCGTCCGCCGAGGGGCCGTCGCCGTCGATCACGGGGGTTCGCCCGCACAGCATGAGAAACACGAGAACCTGCCCGTCCGAGCGTGTCAGCGCGGTCGACACCTCGCCGGGGTCGAGGCGTTCCAGTTCGCGGGATATGTCCTGCGGGATCTCGGCGGGTGCCTTGCTCTCGCGCTGCAGGCGGTCGGGGCTCTGGCCCCGCGCCACGCCATAGAGGTCGTCACAGGTATCGACCTGCGCGGCGACCTGTGCCGCCCGCTGCAGGGCCGCCTCGCTGCGGCCGCCGTCGATGAAGTACTGCGCGTACTCGATCGCGGAATAACTGGGTTCGGGCACCGCGGTTTCGGCGATGTCGCGCATCTGCAGCAGCACGATTGCCTGTTCCGTTGTCAGCGGATCGGACACCTCGCCGGGGGAAAGACCCAGCACCACCGACCGCAGGGCTTCGGGCAGCTCGGTGATCGGGGTCCAGTCCATGCGCCCGCCCCGCTCGGCCGAGGGGGCGGCGGAGTAGCGCCGGGCGGCATCCGCGAACTCGGTGACGGACTCGATCGCGGACAGCTCTTCGGCGCGCTGCTGGACCTGGTCGCGCTGGCCGCGGGGCACGGGCAGCACGATTTCCGACAGCAGCACCCGCACGCCGGAGGTGCCGCTGAGAGCCAGCTTGGCGCGCTCGATGTCTTCCTCGTCGACAGAGACCTGCCCTGCGAACTTGGCGCGCACCAGTTCGCGCCAGGTGACGCCCGAACGCACGAAGGCCCGGAAGGTGCTTTCCTCGACGCCCGCATCGGCCAACGCATCGACCATCTCGTCGGCGGACATGTCCCCGCGATTGGCGAATTCCTCCATCGCGACGTCGAGTGCGCCCTCGTCGATCCGAAGCCCGTTCGCCTCTGCGGCGTCGAGCTTGAGCCGGTCCTCGATGAGTTGTTCGCGGGCAAGCTCGACCGGGTTGCCGGGCGCGCGAAACAGCGTCAGCATCCGCGCCCGCTGCTCGACCTCGAAACGGGTGATCGCCTGGTCGTTGACCTTGATCACCGGCTCGAAGAGGTTCTGGGCGGCCGCGGGCGGAAGCTGGGCGAGAACCGCCGCACCGGCCAGCGAGAAGAGCGCCGCCTTGAGGAAAGCGATAGGCATGAGTGACGTCCATTCAGGTTAGTTGTTGCAAGATCTCACGTAGCTCTTGCCGTCGGCCTTGGCGGTGAATCCGCGCAGCGCGACGGTCAGGCTGATATCGGTCGACGGGTCCAGAACGTTCGACGAGGTGAAACGGCGGGAGGCGGACAGGCTGACTTCGACGCATTCGTTCGTGTAGGTCAGGCCCAACCCCGCGCGGACGTTCTGGTCCGATGCCACGTCGTAACGCCAGTCGGCACTGCCCGTCCAGTGCCTCGACAGGCGGTAAGAGGCATCGAACGCCCATTCCGAGATGGTGGTCGGCCGATTCTCGCCGGCATCCCGCCCCAGCCAGATATAGGTCGCGCCGAGATCGGTGCGTTCGTTCTTCCAACTGGCCCGTGCCTCGGCCTTTGTGGTGTCCAGCGCGTCGTCGAAGAGGCTGCGGGCGGTCAGGGTGAAGCCGTCATCGGTCTTGAGCTGGCCGGCGATCAGCAGGTCCGACACGTCGCCGTCGAGACCGGAGCTGTCGGTGAAGCTGTCCGCGCCCGACCTTTCCAGTTGCGCATCCTCCCGCACGAGCTGGCCAAGGGCGAGCGCGGTTTCCGAGCCCGTGACGCCGTAGCGCGTCCAGCTGACCCCGTAGGCCCCGATCAGGCCCCTCTCGCGTCGCCCCGGCGCTGCAAACCGGGAGGTCGAGAACAGGTTGCCCTCGTCGAACTCGATCCGGGTGTTCTCGTCATTGGGAATGAAGGGGTTCTCGCCCCCGGTCCACGCCATCTGCACAACCGGCTCGACCACGTGGCTTGCGCCGTTCGCCGCGGTCTTGAGCAACGGCCAGCGCAACCGGATCCCGGCAGAGGGCGTGACCTCGTTGGCGGAGCCAACGCTGGTCAGTCCCGCCTGGTGAATCTCGAAATGGTCAATGTCCACGCCTGTGCTGAACGCGGCCAGAACCCCGCCGGGCAGGGTCCAGTTGCGGTGCCATTCCGCGCCGGCGGTGAAACGCTGCACGTCGCGGCCATCCGCCCAGCCATCGCCGTCCAGGTCGACGATCAGCCCCGAGGAGCGGGCGTGGCTGTGGGTCTCGACGTTCAGACGCAGTTCGCCGCCAAGATGCTCGGGGTGCAGGCGATGCTGATACTCGGCATTGCCCACGAGTGTGGGCAGCGTGTCGTTCGATTCGCCGGGGCGCAGGCTGTGGAAGTAGGTGAACGCCCCGCGCAGGTAGCTGTCCCGCTTGACCTGTTCCAGCTCTATCTCGCTGTCCAGCCTGTCCTTTTCGCGATAGGAATAGTCGAGCAGATAGGTGTCGTCGGTCACCGCCTCGACGTCGAACCGCAGCTTGAAGTCGGCCGGCAGGTCGAACTGCCCACTGCCGAAGACATAGCCGCGCCGGTCGCGCGGGTTGATGTCGTCGTCTGAGATGGCGCCCTCGAATTCTATGCGCCCGTTGCGGAACGCCTGCCGGTACCGCAGTTCCAGCGTGCGCGTCTCGTTGGTCAGAAACGGCGTGACCGTGAGATCCTTGTGATCGCCGATCCGGATGAAATACGGCACGCGCGCCCCGAAACCCAGAAGCGAGGAATTGTAAAGCGATGGCACGAGAAACCCCGTCGCCCGCTCCAGCGAGGGGTCGGGCAGGCGCAGTCGCGGCAGATAGAATATCGGCGTGTCCAGCACGCGCAGTTGCGCATCCTCGAAATAGAGCTGCATGCGTTCCTGATCCTGCACCACGCGACGCGCACGGATCTGCCACAGTGGCGGACGCCCCGTCTCGCAGACCCGGCAGGATGTCACGCTGACATTCGACAGGCGGTTGAAACGCCCCTCGCTGCGCTCGAACTGTTGCGCGGCCATTTGCACATGCGTGCCCATGACGATCCGCGCGCCCCGCAGGATTCCGTTGCGCAGGTCCTGGTCGATTTCGCCGGATTCGGCCAGAACGAGGCGCTGGCCCTCTTCCTCGATGACGATCGGACCTGTCAGGATCAGCCGGTCGCGCGTGCGGTCATAGACGATTTCCCCGGCGCGCAGCCGTCGGCCATCATAGATCGCCTCGACATTGCCGCGTGCCACAAGCCGCTCGTTGCCCTCCATGTAGACGTCGTCTGCCACGAGCACGGCCGGCTGCGGCGGTGCCGTCTGCTGGGCGGTGGCGGGTGCCGCGCCCGCGCAGGCCAGACAGAGCGCCATGGCCAGTATGGCGATGATCCCCCTCATCCGTCCTCCATATGAAGAAGGATGCCGATTGCCAACATCGAAGATGCCACCGGCGGCGCCCACGCGGCAAGAAGAAGGGGAATTTCACCGTTTTCCCCGAGAATCTGGGCGAAATTGCGGATGTAGTGCAGGCCGAACCCCAGCATCACCGCGGTCAGCACGGACAGGCCCGTGTTCGCAAGCCGGGCGTGGCGCATCGTGAAGGCCGCCGAGATCATCACCAACGCCACCAGGAAAAGCGGCCGGGCGAGCTCCATCTGGAACCACATCATGTAGCGGTTGGCCGAGAAACCGGCCCGTTCGAGTTGCGCGATGAAGGCGGGCAGATCCCATAGCGGGATGTATTCCGGTTTGCCGAAGCTGTCGATGATCCGGTCCCGGGTGAGCGTGGAGGCGATGCGACGGGTGTCGCTCTGCCGGGCGCCGGCCTCGGGGTTGCTGTCGGTGCCCAGCGACCATGTCTTGGTCTCGTGGAGCACCCATGCCCCCTGTGACAGTCGGGCCGCCGTGGCATAGATCCGCTCCACCGGCTGGCCAGAGGCATCGAATTTCAGAAAGGTGGTGTCGAACAGCACGGTCAGGTCGGAGCTGGCGCGCTCGGCGTGAATGACGGTCTGCCCGCCGGCATCGCCCTGCCTGAACCACAGCCCCTCGGCCGCGATGGCCATCACCGAGGTGCCGCTGCCGGCATGGATGTTGCGCAGATCGTTGTAGCGCTTGGATGTTGCCGCGACGACGGGGTTGAGCATGGTGATCGAGATGACGCCGATCAGCAGCGCCACGATCAGCGGCGCGGCAAGCGCATAGAGCGCCGAGCGGCCCGCCGCCCGCACGACCACCAGTTCCGACGAGCGCGCCAGCCGGACGTAAAGCGCGACGGTCGCCAGCACGATCACCAGCGGGATGATCTCGTAGTATTCCGAAGGCGCGTTGAGCATGACGAGGGTGACCACCTCCCGCAGCGGCAGCGTGGGAAAGTCCTGCATCTTGTCGACGAGATCGAGCAGGAAAAGAAGCACCGCGAAAACCGCCATCACCAGCGCGAAGGACCAGAAGAAGCGGCGGGCGAAATACCTGTGCAGGATCATGACGCCCCCCTTGCGGCCCGCCGGCGCGGCACAAACCGGTGGACCAGCCACGGCCGTGCCGAGATGTAGAGCAGCAGCAGCGTGATGGCGAAACCCATCCCCGCCGGCGCGTAGATCAGCGGCCATGCCGCGGCGTTGGACAGCACGATGCCGGTGACGCTGCTTTCGGCCATTTTCACCGCGACCAGCAGCACGAAGGCGGTCACGATCTGCCACCATATCCCGAAACGGCTGTAGCTGCCCAGCAACAAGGTGCCAAAGCCGATGAGCGCGACCACAACGCACATCAGCGCCTGCGCGAAGCGGTTGTGCAGGCGATAGCGCAACTCCGCCAGCGTCGCCCCCGTTCGCTCCATGACGGCATCGGGGTTGCGGATCAGGTCGGCGGTATGGGCAAATTCCACGCGGTTCAGGCGACCGGGGCTCTGCGTGATGAGGTTGCTGATATTGTACGAAAAATCATCGAAATGCGTCGTGAACAGCCGCTTGTCGTCGGTGCGCAGGTTCTGGGCCAGCCCCTTGACCATGACCAGCTTGGTGCCCCCCTCGTCCTGCACCAGATAGGCGCGGGTGGAGGTGTAGATCACCGGCCTTTGCGGGTTGCGCCGGTCGGAAAGAAAAACCTCGCGCAGCTCACCCTCGGGGGTGATGTCGCGGATGTAGAAGGTGATACCCGGTGCGGGGTGCAGGAACTTGCCCTCTTCCAGGAACCGGGCCGTCACGTTCTGGCGCACCTCGGCCTCGCGCTGGCGCAGCTCGCCCAGGCTGGTGGGAATGAGGAAATGGCTGAGCAGCGACATGATGAGCGCGATGATTATCCCGAAGACAAGGGCGGGCCGGATCAGGCGCGCGGGCGAGTAACCGGTCGCCTGCACGACGGTCAGCTCGCGCTCGTTGCTCAGGCGGTTGGTGACCTGCACGGCCGCCGCGAAGGTGGCCAACGGCAGAACCATCCCGATCACCCCCGGCAGCGTCAGCGCCGTGAATTCAAGGAAAACCCATCCGGGCTGTCCGTCGCCCACCAGCCGGTCGAACATGCGCACCGCCTTGTTGATCCAGAAGATCGAGACGAGGACGAGCGCGAAGAATCCGAACATGACCATGAACTGCGACAGCACGTATCTGTCGAATCTGGCCAAGCCTGTATCCCCCGGTCTTTCTTGGTGGCGATAAACTAGCCGAATTGACGGCGTGGGAAAACTGCTAACTGGTCAAGCGATACTGCCCGCGTTACGACTGGGCCCAGCATACACACACGAGGAGACGCCAGAAATGACCACCCCGGTTTCCGTCACGTTCACCGAGACAGACATCGACCGCATCGCCGGCTTCGAGGGGCGCGTCGCGGTCGTCGTCACGCCCGATGGAAAGATGGATACAGGGGCGCGCCGCGCCAATCGCCAGACCAAGGGCGCGATCAAGCGTCTCGTCGAGGGCAAGTCATGGGCCAAGCTCAAGCCCGGCGATGTGCGCACGCTGGACTGGCCCGCCGGCATCGCCGCCGAGGCGCTGGATGTCGTCTGCCTGCCGCGCAACGCCTCGGCCGAGGACACGCGCAAGGCCGGTGCCGCGCTTGGCAAGCTCAAGGGCGAGGCGGCGCTTCTGTCGCTGGCCGGGCCGGTCCGTCACGCGGTGGAATTCGTGACGGGCATCGTCCTGCGGGCGTACGATTTCAACGTCTACAAGACCGGGGAAAAGGCCGGGCAGGGCGCGGTCACCGTCATGACGGGCAAGCCCGACGATCTGCGCGCGGCTGCCGCGCCGGCGCTGGCCGTGGCGGAGGGCGTGTTTCTTTCGCGTGATCTTGTCAACGAGCCGGCCAATCACCTCACGACGGAGGAATTCGCGCGCCGGATCAAGGGAATGGAGGCCGCCGGCCTGAAGGTGACGATCCTCGACGAGGACGAGATGCGCAAGCTGGGGATGCATCTGCTCCTGTCGGTGGGCCATGGCAGCGCGAGCCCCTCGAAACTGGCGGTAATGGAATGGACGGGCGGTGAAACGGACGCCGCGCCGCTTGCCCTCGTCGGCAAAGGGGTCGTGTTCGACACCGGCGGCATCAGCCTCAAGCCGGCGCAGGGCATGGAGGAGATGACCATGGACATGGGCGGCGCCGGGGTGGTCACTGGCGTCATGCACGCGCTGGCCGCCCGCAAGGCCAGGGCCAACGTGGTCGGCCTCGTCGGGCTGGTCGAGAACATGCCGTCGGACCGTGCCACGCGCCCCGGCGACGTGGTCCGGTCGATGAAGGGCGAGACGGTCGAGATCATCAATACCGACGCCGAGGGCCGGCTCGTCCTGGCGGATGTGCTGTGGTACGCGCAGGAAACCTACAACCCCGCGGCCATCATCGATCTCGCCACGCTCACCGGGGCGATCATCATCGGGCTGGGCCACGAGAAGGCCGGCGTTTTTTCCAATGATGACCGTTTCTGCAACGCCTTTCTCAAGGCCGCCGACGCGACGGGCGAAGGGGCATGGCACATGCCGCTTGGCGAGGCTTATGACAAGCAGCTGAAGTCGCAGATCGCGGACATGAAGAACGTGGGCGGGCGGCCTGCCGGGTCGATCACCGCGGCGCAGTTCCTGCAGCGCTTCGTCAAGGAGGGCACGCCGTGGATCCATCTCGACATCGCCGGGGTTGCGCGCGTGAGCGAGGAGACGCCGCTGGCCCCCAAGGGCGCGACCGGCTGGGGGGTGCGGGCGCTCGACCGGCTGATCGCGGACACCCATGAAAGCACGTGATGGGCGACGCCTATTTCTATCACCTCACGCGCCGACCGCTAGAGGCGACGCTGCCGATGCTTCTGGGCAAGGCGCGCGAGGCGGGCTGGCGCGTTGTCGTGCGCGGCGTTGAATGGGAGCGGATGGAATGGCTGGATGACAAGCTCTGGCTGGGGCCGGAGGAGTCGTTCCTGCCCCACGGTCTTGCCGGGCAGGCGCACGAGGCGCGCCAGCCGATCCTGCTGACGACCGCGCCGCACAGCCCCAACGACCCGCACTGCCTGATGAGCGTCGACGGCGCCGCGGTGTCGCCCGAGGAGGTGCAGACGTTCAAACGTGTCTGCGTGTTGTTCGACGGCAATGACGATTTGGCGGTGCAGGGTGCGCGCGCGCAGTGGAAGGCGCTGACACAGGCGGGCTGCCCGGCCAAGTACTGGTCCGAGGCGTCGGGGAAATGGGAGATGAAAGCCGAGGCGTGAGCCACGGAACCGCGCCTGCCGGCCCGCGCCAATGTCAGGGAGGTCAGCGGCGCGGACCGGCACGCAAGGGCGGCCCGGCCGGGCCGCCCGATGAGGGATCAGAACGACATCAGCCGCGTGTCATCCGCCAGCAGGCGCGCGGCCATCGCCGGCGGCTTGGCCATGCCGATGCCGTCAAGCAGCGCCTCCGGCCCGACCCCCTTGTTGGGCAGGTAGAGCGCGCAGACCTCGACAGTGCCACCTTCGTCCATGATCATCTGCATGAGTTTCTGCGGGCTCATGCCCTTGGGCTTCTGCGGGGCCGTAGCGCTGTCGGGCGGGTTCTTGAGGGCAAGGTCGCCGCCGGGGCCGCAAAGCAGCGTGTAGGTGTCCGCCCCCTGCTGCAGCGACTGCATGGTCAGAACCATGCTCATCAGTTGGGTCTGGGGCTCTTCGCTCGTCAGGATCGTGACGAGATCCGGCTTTTCCTCGGCGCTGGCCGGGACGGCGAGCGCGGCGATCGCGAGGAGGGCCGCGGTGAGGGTCTTGCGCATGGCAGTATCCTTTCGGTTCGCGTGACCAGAAGCTGACTGTCAGAGTCAGCTTTCCCGTCATGGCTAGCCGCGCACCATGGTGCTGGCATTGATCCAGATCAATCACATATAAAAAAGTGAATATGACAGCGGGTCAGCGGGTCAGCACCAGTTTGCCGCCGGTGATCTCCACGCTGCGATAGCGCTGGAGGTATTCCATTCCCAGCAGGGACTGGTGCAACTCGCCCGCGTTGACCACCGCCCGCACGCCCCGGTCGGTGATGGGGCCGATCTCCAGCCGTTCCAGCCGTACCGGCGCGGTGCGGACCTCGCCGTTCGCGGTGTAGGCACGTCCGACATAGGTCAGGGCGTCGGTGTCGATGCCGGCGGTTTCCGCGTCCTGCTTGCTCAGGACGATCTGGGTCGCGCCGGTATCGACGACGAAGTTCACCGGCTCTCCGTTGACCTGGGCGGTGAGGTAGTAATGCCCATCGGGCGCGCGGGGCAACTCGATCCTGCCGCCCTCGGCCACGACGGCCTGCCCGGGCCGGACGGTCTGGCGGATGTCGCCCCAAAGGCCGACGGCGGCGATGACGCCGACGAAGATGAGCGCCCAGACGATGGCCTGTTGCGTGACCTTGCCCAAGGAGGCGCGGTTCTGCGCAAAGAACCACAGCACGATCGCGCCGCCGAGCAGCACGAGATAGAGAAGGCGGGCGGTATCTATATCGCTCATGACGCGGATATAGGCGGGTGCGGCGCGCTTGGGAAGGTCATCCCGCCAGACCGAAGCCCCGCAGCCCGTCGAGGACGAACTGCACCGCCAGCGCGGCCAGCAGCATGCCCAGAAGCCGGGTGACCACGTTGATGCCGGTCCGGCCGACCGCGCGTTCCAGCAGGCCGGCGGTGAGAAAGAGAACGAACACCATCAACAGCACTGCCAGCGTGACGCCCACGACCCAGGCCAGCCCCTCAAGCCCCGGCCGCTGTCCCGACAGCAGGATCACCGAGGCGATGGCGCCGGGGCCGGCGATGAGCGGGATCGCCAGCGGAAAGATCGAGGGGTCGTCATCGTCGTCCTCGGCCTCGGCTTGCCCCGCGGTGCCTTCCCGCCGCTTGGTGCGCCGCTCGAAGAGCATGTCCAGCGCGGTCAGGAACAGCAGCAGGCCGCCGGCGATGCGGAAAGCCGGCATCGAGATACCGATGAAGCCAAGAACAGCCTCGCCGAAGGCGGCGAACAGGGCGAGGATGACGGCCGAGGCGACGCAGGCCCGGATCGCGATGGCGCGGCGGCGGGCCGTGGTCATCCCCTGTGTCAGCGCCACGAAAAGCGGTGTCATCCCCAGCGGGTCGATGATGACAACCATCGTGACAAAGGCGGTGACGAGAAAGCCGGTGTCCATGTGCGCCCCGTTCAAGCTGCCCGTCGCTTGCACCATGCCGGGCGGGCAAAGCCAAGGAATTTCTTCAACCTGGCAGGGTGGCGTTCATGAGGGCGATGGCGCGGCGCAGGCTGGTTTCGTCGGCGCGCAGTGGCCCGTCGAGTTCCGTGAGGACCGCGCGGCATTGCGCCATCAGCTGCTCCCCCGCCTTCGTGAAGGTTATCAGGCTCTGGTTGCGGCGGTCGGGGTCCGGCGCAAGCGCCAGGTAGCCCAGATCGGCCAGTGCCGCCATCTGCCGCTGTGCTGCCTGCCGGGTGAGCCCCATCCGCCGGGCCACGGACGAGGCGGTGTTCTCGCCGCAGATCAGAACGGACAGGAATGCCAGCTGGGACGGGCTGACCTCGGCGCCGTGGCGGCGCGCGAGCTCGGCGGAAAGGTAACGGGTCAACCGGTCCTGGTAGCCGCGCGCGGCATGGTAGAGGTCCAGGGTCAGGCTGTCCTGCATCGTTCTTGTCAATGTGGTTGACATTATTGCCATCCCTTGCTTATTGTCAATAAAGTTGACAAAATTATGGGAGATGTGCATGACCCTTGCAATGGTTTTGCGGCTTAACGCGCTGTCCTGCCTTGCTTTCGGCCTGATTTTCGTGGCCGCGCCGGACGCGGTTGCGGGGTTTCTGGGCGCCGCGCCGGCATGGGTGGTGCTCCTTCTGGGGATCGGGTTGCTTGGCAACGCCCTGCTTCTTTGGATGGCGGTGCGCGGCCGCCGGCGGCCACGCCGCAAAGAGATCCTGTTTTTCTGTGCAGGAGACCTTGCTTGGGTCGCCGCGACATTGGTGCTGACCGGGGCGGGCATCTGGATCACGACATCGGCGGGTGAGGCGGCGGCGCCGGCCGCGTAAGGGCTCAGGCCTCTGCCTCTTCCAGCCGCTCCAGCGCCGCCATCCATAGCCCCTCGGCCCGGTCAAGGCCCTCCATCACCTCGGCATACTTCTTCTGCCACGCGGCCATGTCGTCGGCGCTGGTGTCCTCGTAGAGCGCGGGATCGGCCAGCTTGGCGGCGATGCGATCACGCATTTCGTTCAGTTTTTCAACGCGCTGTTCGCATTTCCTCACCTCCTGCCGAAGGGCAAGGAGCGTGTCGCGCGGGGCGCGCTTCGGCTTGGAGGAGGCAGGTTTCGCCGCGGGTTTGTCGCCGGTGTCACCGCCAAGGAGCAACTGGCGGTAACTCTCGAGGTCGCCGTCATAGGGGGTCACGCGCCCGTCCTGCACCAGCCAGAGCCTGTCCGCAACGAGGCTGAGCAGGTGCATGTCATGGCTGACGAGGATCACCGCCCCGGTATAGGCCGTCAGCGCCTCCACCAGCGCCTCGCGGCTCTCGATGTCGAGGTGGTTGGTCGGCTCGTCGAGGATGAGCATGTGGGGACGGTCGAGCGTGGCCAGCATCAGGCTCAGCCGCGCCTTTTGCCCGCCGGAGAGCCGCCCGGCGATTGTATCGGCCTGCTCGGCCCCGATGCCGAAGCCGCCCAGCTGTGCCCTCAGTTTGGCCGGCGGGGTGTCAGGGCGCAGGCGGCGCAAATGGTCGAGCGGCGTTTCCTCTGCGCGCAGCTCCTCCAGCTGGTGCTGTGCGAAATAGCCGGCCCGCAGCTTGGAGGAGGCGTGCACGCGTCCTTCCATCGCGTCAAGTTTTCCGGCCAGAAGCTTGGAAAGCGTAGATTTTCCCTGACCGTTCCGACCGAGCAGGGCGATCCTGTCATCCTGGTCGATGCGCAGGTTCAACCGCTTGAGGACCGCCGTGCCATCATAGCCCACGGCGGCGTCCTCCAGCCGTAGTATGGGGGGCGAAAGCGCCTCGGGTTCAGGAAAGGTGAAGGCCCGCAGCGCGGCCTCCTGCGGCCGGGTGATCGGCTGCATCCTGGCCAGCGCCTTCAGCCGTGCCTGCGCCTGCCGGGCCTTGTCGGCCTTGTAGCGGAACCGGTCGACATAGGATTGCAGGTGCGCGCGCCGCGCCTCCTGCTTCTTGGCCTCGGCCTCGGCCGCGGCCACGCGCGCGGCACGGGTTTCCGCGAAACGGTCGTACCCGCCCTGGTAAAGGGTGAGCTTGCGGTCCTCGAGGTGGAGGATGGCGCCGACGGCCCTGTTCAGCAGTCCCCGGTCATGGCTGATGACGATCACGGTATGCGGGTAGCGGGCGAGGTAGTTTTCCAGCCATAGCGCGCCTTCGAGGTCGAGGTAGTTGGTCGGCTCGTCCAGCAGCAGCAGGTCAGGCGCCGAGAACAGCACCGCCGCCAGCGCCACGCGCATGCGCCATCCGCCGGAGAAGGCCGCGCACGGCATGGCTTGCTCGGCATCGGTGAAACCCAGGCCCTTGAGGATGGCCGCGGCACGGGCCTCCGCGCTCCACGCGTCGATATCGGCCAGCCGCGTCTGGATCTCGGCGATACGGGCGCCGTCGGTCGCGGTTTCCGATTCCGCCATGAGCGCGGCGCGCTCGGTGTCGGCGGCCAGAACCGTGTCGATCAGTGACACCTCGTTGCCCGGCACCTCCTGGTCCACCCCGCCGATGCGGGCGCGGCGGGGCAGGGTGATCTGTCCGCCTTCCAGCGCCAATTCGCCCCGGATCAAGCGGAAAAGCGTCGTTTTTCCCGTCCCGTTGCGGCCCACCAGCCCGACCTTGTGCCCCTCGGGCACCACGGCCGAGGCGTGCTCCAGCAGCGGCCGGCCAGCCACCGAATAGGAGATGTCGTCGATCCTCAGCATGGGCCCCCCTTGCCGTATCGCGGCATCCCGGTCAATCACGGCTTTTCAATCCCGCCCCCCCATGCTATCGCGACCGCGATCCGCGCGGGGGCGGGCCACGCCCCGCCACGCCCCGCTCCGGTAACCCTGAAATGAAGAGGCTGACATGGCTGTGGAACGCACGCTGAGCATCATCAAACCCGATGCCACGAACCGGAACCTCACCGGCAAGATCAATGCCAAGTTCGAGGAGGCCGGGCTGCGCATCATCGCGCAAAAGCGCATCAAGCTGACCAAGGAACAGGCCGGCGTTTTCTACGCCGTGCACCAGGAACGCCCCTTTTACGACGAGCTTTGCGAATTCATGGCCAGCGCTCCCGTCGTGGTGCAGGTGCTTGAAGGCGAGAACGCCATCGCCAAGAACCGCGAGGTCATGGGCGCCACCAACCCCGCCGACGCCGCGCCGGGCACCATCCGCGCGGAGTACGCGGAATCCGTCGGCGAGAACTCGGTTCACGGGTCGGACGCCCCGGAAACCGCGGAAACCGAGATTGCCTATTTCTTCTCTGGCCTCGAACTGGTCGGCTGAGACGCCGCTGGCTGCTCGTGCCTGACACAAGGGGCCGCTCTTCCGGGGCGGCTCCGCTCGTTTTCTCAGATCGCGGCGAAGTCGTTGAACACCTGCGCCGATACGACGCGCGGAGACGTCGTGCCGGACTTGGTGGTGGCCCCGGGCTTGGGCTTGTCCTGATCGGCCGTTGGCTTGGATGTCTTGGCCATGGGGTGGCTCCTACTCTTTCAAGAGCGCCGCACGGCCCGCGCCAGTGCGGCGCATGGTCATAAATTATTCATATTCCCCCGGGCCGGGAAAGCGTTTTTTGCGGCAGAATTGCGGCAGGCCCCTGATTTTGGTGCTGTTTTATCAACAATCCAGCTGATCAATCACGGTTACCCCGTGAGTTTGGAACCTGTCCATGGCGCGCAGCGCCGTCGCGGCCCCCGAGAGCGGAATTGTTTGCGTTACCAGACGCTCCGGTGAAAGCCGCCCGGCGGCGATCATCTCGAACAGTGCGGCGAATCGGTCGGCCCCGATCCCGCGGGTTCCCAGCAGGCTGAGCTGACGGGCATAGACGAGCTCCAGCAGCGGCAGCGGCGGGGACGCGTGTGCGCCCACGGGCATGCCCACCTGCACGTGACGGCCCAGAGGCCGCAGGCACCGCAGCGAGTTCTCGAAGGTGGCGGTGATGCCGAGTGCCTCGATTGAGACATGCGCGCCGCCGCCGGTGATCTCGCGCACCGCCTCGCCAACGCCGCCCGCGGTGGCGTCGAGCGTGTCGTTGGCGCCCAGATCCCGCGCCATGCCGAGCGCCCGCGGCGCGATGTCGATGGCAAGGACGCGGGCGCCGAGGGCCGCGCCGATCATCACCGCCGACAGCCCCACGCCGCCGCAGCCATGCACTGCCAGCCACTCGCCGGGGCGCAATTGCGCCCGGTCCACCACGGCGCGGAAGGCGGTCGTGACACGACATCCCATGCCCGCGGCGGCGGTGTAGGCGACGCCCGGCGGCAAATGCACCAGGTTGAAGTCGGCATGAGGTATCGCCACGCGTTCGGCGAAGGCGCCCCAGGCGGTGAATCCGATCACCTGCTGGTTGGCGCAAACCGAGGAGGAGCCGGCGCGGCAGTCGGGGCAGGTTCCGCAGCCAAGGATGAACGGGGCCGTGACCCGGTCGCCGGGCGCGAAGGCGTGGCACTCCGGCCCCGTTTCGATGACCTCTCCCGCGAATTCGTGGCCCATGACATGCGGCAGGGATACGTCCGGATCGGCGCCTTTCCACGCATGATGGTCCGACCGGCAGACGCCGCAGGCCCGCACCGCGACGATCGCGCCGTCGCGCGGGCATGCGGGGTCATCGACGGTTTCGACCGGGAGCGCACCGTCAAAGGATGTCATCAGGGCGGCTTTCATCGGCATCCCTTGCTCTTTGACGCGTCAATGCCTGTCGCCGGGACATCGGCGGGGCGCGTGCAAACCCGCGGTGGGCGCTCAGTCATGAGTTCCGGGCGCAGCTGCGACCGCGAACAAGGCGCCGCTGACGGGCAGGGCGCCCTGGATGCGCGCATGACCGCGGCCGGCCGTCAGCCCTTGGCGTTGGCGGTCTTTTGCTGCTGCTGCGCCGGCTTTGCCTGTTGCGGCTGTTGCTGCTGGCCCTGTTGGCGCTGCGGTTCCTGTTTTTGCTGGCCGCTGCCGTCGTCTCCGGTCACCTTGGCGTTGAGCGGATCATCCTGCCGCCGTACCGAGCCTTCGAAATGGGCGCCGGATTCGATCGCGATGGTCTTGTGGATGATGTCCCCCTCGACCCGCGCGGTCGATGTGAGCCGCACCTTGAGCCCGCGCACGCGCCCGACGATCCGTCCATTGACAACCACGTCGTCGGCGATGACCTCGCCCTTGATCGTTGCCCCTTCCCCGATGGTGAGCAGGTGGGCGCGGATGTCGCCCTCGACCGTACCCTCGACCTGGATGTCGCCGGTGGTCTTGAGGTTGCCGGTCACGTGCAGGTCCGAGGACAACACCGACGCCGGCGGCTTCGCCTTGGGCGAGGTCTGCTTGAAATCCGGGGAGGACGACTCGCCAAGCGGCGCTTCGGGTTTCGTCTCGGGCGCCGCCGGCTTGGCCGCGGTGTCCTGCTTGGGGGCGGGGTCGTTGATTTTGCTCTTAGAAAACATCTCTCGCAGCCTTGATGTAGGTCATGGGGTTCACGGCCTTGCCGTCGACACGGACCTCGTAGTGTAGATGTGTGCCCGTGGAACGTCCAGTGTTGCCCATATCACCAATTCGGTCCCCGCGCGAGACCCTCTGCCCCTTTTTGACGCGGATGCGCGACATGTGGGCATAACGGGTCTCCATCCCGAAATCGTGCTTGATCTTGACCAGCCGTCCGTAGCCCGACAGCCACTTGGCGTGGGTGACGATGCCATCGGCGGTCGCGTAGATCGGCGTTCCGTGCTTGGCGGCGAAATCGCTGCCCTTGTGCATTCGGCCCCACCGCATCCCGAAACCCGAGGTGTAGCGGTAGGAGGATTTCACCGGAATGGCGAACGGCGCCTTCTGGGCGGCCAGCCGGTAAAGGTTCAGCTGGTCCATGCGGTTCAGGATGCGGTTGGCGCGCATGGCGTCAGGCGAGGGGTCCTCGCCCCGGGTCGAGAAAGACAGCGGCATCGACGGCCCGCCGATGCCGGAATAGCCGCGGCGCACCGTGTCCAGCATCTGTTCGGGGTCCATCCCCGCCTTGCGGAACATCTTGCGCAGGGGTTCCACAGAGATCGACATCGCGTCCTCGAGCTGGCGGAAGATCTGATCGTTGCGGTCGCGCATCAGCTGAAGTCGGGCGGCCATCTCGTCGGCCTCGTCGAGTGCCATCTGGGCATCGCGGCTTATGCGGTCGCGCTCTTGCGCGGTGTCGGCCAGCGCGGCCGTGAGCACGTCCAGCGTGGCACCCGTGCCGCCGGGGTCCCCGCCGTTATCTACCCGCCCGCCGTTTTCCTGCAGCGCGCGGGCCAGTTCGGCGCGCTCGGCGCGGGCGGCCTCGCGCTCTTTCATTGTCCGCCGCAGCGTGGCCTGGATCACCTCGATGCCGGTCTCGAGTTCGCGCCGCCGCGTTTCCGAGGCCAGCAGGTCCGACTGCATCTGCGATATCTGTACCAGGGCCGCGTTGAACCGCTCCTGCGCCGCTGCGGCCTCGCGCGCGCGCGCATCGCGCTCGGCCTCCAACTCGCTGAGCCGGGTTTCGTAGGTGCGCTGGTCTCGCTCGGCCCGTTCGCGGAAATTGCCGGCCCCGATCGAATCCATCAGGAGGATGGCGGTGGCGATGATCGTCCATGCAATGATCGCGCACGCCCCGGCGAAGGCGATGAACTGCGAATGCGGCCTGAGCCGGATGAAGCGCGTGTCGCTGTCGGACCTGAGAAAGAGCCGGCGTTCCGGGAAAAATCTTTCGATCAGTGATGTTAGCCTGATGGCAAGCTGACTGCGCACGGTGCCCCCGTCCTTGGTCTTCCGTCCCCGCGACGCGATTATCACATTTTCTTTCACAGCGCCGTGAAACCGTGACTAGCGGCTGATACCCGACGGGGCAACCGGTTTGCCGCCGGATCGGGTGGACCATGCCGATTTGCCGGAAGATTGGCAAAAAATTGCCGACAGGCAATGGATTGCAACATTTGCGGCCCTGACGCCCCCGTGTCGCGGGCGTCCGGCCGGCCGGGCCTATGCGGGGGTTTCGGCGAGCGGCCAGTAGAAATCGGGCGGCAAACCCGCCTCGGCGCGCTTTTCCTCGTTGAAGGGGGGCTTCAGCGCCCCGTGGAAGTAGCGCCGCACGAGATCGTGGAACGTGTCCCGCGGGTCCATCTCGTGACGGCCGCAAAGGAAATGAAACCACTTGGAGCCGTATGCGACGTGGCCGACCTCCTCGGCGTAGATCACGCGCATCGCTTCCACGGCGCCCGTGTCGCCGGCCTTTTCGAAGATCTCGATCATGCCCGGGGTCACGTCGAGACCGCGCGCCTCCAGCACCATCGGCACCACCGCGAGACGCCCCATGAAGTCGCGGGCCGTGTCCTCCGCTGCCCGCCACATGCCGGCATGGGCGGGCAGCGCGCCGTAATGGCTGTCATGTGCTTCAAGGCAGTCGCTTATCAGGTTGAAATGTTTTGATTCCTCGTCCGCGGCGCGGACCCAGTCATCGTAGAATCCCGCCGGCATCGGCACGTCAGCGAAGCGCGCGATGACATCCCAGTGCAGGTCCACGGCGTTGAGTTCGATATGCGCCACGGCGTGCAGGATGGCCAGCCGCCCCTGCGCGCTGCCCGGCCGGCGGCGCGGCACGTCGCGGGGATCGAGCAGTTCGGGCCTGTCGGGCCGGGCCGGACGCAAGGGCGGATCGGCGCGGCCCACGGGCAGCGGGTCGCCGGCCGCGCGGGCCTCGAACCACGCCTGCGCATGCCGCCGCGAGAGCGCCGTCTTTTCCCGCCCGTCCGCGATGGTAAGCACCTCGACGGCCATTTCCGACAGGGTCATCTCGTCCTCGCGTCATCGTCGGTCGCACACCGGCCAGTCCGGCCGCGATCGGGGCAGCTGATACAGCATCCGCCCGGCGCCGGAAACCGCGAACATCATCACGCGCCAACCGCGCCGAGCGCCGGCCTCCTGATCCGCGGCAAGGCGGGGTCCGCTACAGTGCGCGGACCGCTTCGAGCACCTCCTCGGCATGTCCCGGCACCTTGACCTTGGGCCAAATGCGCACGACGCGGCCATCGCCCCCGATCAGCACCGTCGTGCGCTCGATTCCCATGAACGTCTTGCCGTACATGTTCTTTTCCTTCCACACGCCGTAGCGTTCGCAGACATCGCCCTCGGCATCGGACAGGAGCGGCACACCGAGCCCGTGCTTGTCGCGGAACTTGTCGTGCTTGGCCACGGTATCCTTGGAGATGCCCAGCACGTGCGCGCCCGCGGCGTCGAACTCTGCGCCAAGCCCGGTAAAGGCGACCGCCTCCTTGGTGCAGCCCGACGTGTCGTCGCGCGGGTAAAAGAACAAAACCACGGGCGCCGGGCGCAACGCGGACAGCGTGACCTCGCCGTCGCCATCGCGCGGAAGGGTGAAATCGGGGGCCTCGTCGCCAGTTTTCAGCATCTGCGGTCTCCTTGTGCTAAGATTCCGGTTTTATATTAGGTCCCTCAACGCCAGAATAAACGCAAAAAGGGCAGGACATCGTTTGAGCAAAAGGACCGACACCGACACGGGCCGGCGCGCGCGGGGAGGGCGGCTGAGAGCCACGGCGCTCTGGGTCACGGCGCTAGGGCTGGCCGTCGGGGTCGTGCTCGTGGTGGCCGCCAGCGCGCTCATCGGCACGCGGCTGTCCGCGCCGGAGTGGCTGCGCGACCGGATCACTGCGCAGATCAATTCCAGTTTCGAGGGCATCACGGTAAGCTTCCGCGACGTGTCGTTCGTCATGCAGGAGGGCTGGGTGCCGCATGTGTCGCTGCGCAGCGTGCGGCTGAGCGACGCGGTGGGCAGACCGCTTGCGCAGCTTTCGGACCTGCAGGGCAAGGTGGCGCTGCGCCCCTTGCTGCGGGGTGAATTGCGTCCCGCCGAGATCCGGCTGTCGGGCGCTCGGGTGACGCTGCGGCGCAGTGCGGATGGCGCGGTGGGGTTGAGCCTCGGTGACCGGCCCGAAGCGGTGGAAGAGGCCGAAACCGTTGCGGCGCTGATCCGCGGGGCCGATGACGTCTTTCAAAGCCCCCGGTTCTCGGCCCTGCGCGAGGTCAGCGCGGACAACCTGACGCTTCGCTTCGAGGATGCGCGCGTCGGCAAGGCGTGGACGGCGGATGGCGGACGCATCTCCATCAGCCGCGACGGGCGTGACATCCGGATCCGCACGGATTTCGCCCTCGTCGGGGCGCGGGATTACGCCACGACGATGGCGATGACGTATTCCGGCCGGATCGGGGAGCCGGCGGCTGCGTTCACGGTGGATTTCGATGACATGCCGGCGCGCGATATTGCGGGCCAGTCACCGGCGCTGAGCTGGTTGACGGCGCTCGAGGCGCCGATATCGGGCAGCGTGGCGGCGGAAGTGGACCGGGCCGGTCAGCTGGGCCCGCTGGAGGCGAGCCTGGAGATCGGCAAGGGCGTATTGCATCCGACCGAGGCCGTGCGGCCGGTGGCCTTCGACAAGGCCAGCAGCCAGTTCACCTACACGCCCGGCGATCGCATCCTGCGCTTCCGGCAACTGGAAATCGACAGCAGCTGGGGGCGCGCCCGCATCGAGGGGCAGACCCAGCTTGCGGGGATGGAGGATGGCTGGCCCGACACGCTGGTATCGCAGTTCCGGGTCCTGTCGCTGGATGCCAACCCCATGGAGCTCTACGCCGAGCCGGTGACGTTCGAGGGGGCGACCATGGACATGCGGCTCGCCCTCGATCCCTTTCAGGTCACGCTCGGCGAGTTCAGCCTCAGCGACCGGGGGCGCAACCTCGTCCTGCGGGGCGAGGCACGGGCGCAACGCGACGGATGGTACGTCTCGGTCGACGGCCGGATGCCGGGCATCGCGCCCGAGCGCGTGTTGACGCTGTGGCCCGAGAACCTCGAGCCCAAGACGCGGAGCTGGATCGACGAGAACATTCACGAGGCCACGCTGGAGAACATCCAGCTCGCCCTGCGTGCAGAGCCCGGACGCAAGCCGGACGTGTTCCTAGGGCTGGATTTCAAGGACCTGACGGCCCGGTTCATAAAGGATGTCCCGCCGATAGAGGGGGCCCGCGGCCATGCGCGGATTTCGGACAACCAGTTCGTCGTGATCGCGCATGAAGGCCACGTCGATGCCGCGCGGGGCGGCCGCATCGACGTGGCCGGCTCCAGTTTCGAGATTCCCGACATCCGCGTCAAGCGCGGCCCCGGCCGCGTGCGCCTGAGCACGCGCGGGACGATCACCGCGGCGCTGTCCATGCTGGACGAGGAGCCGTTCCGGTTTCTGCAGAAGGCCGGGCGACCAGTGACGCTGGCGGACGGCACGGCCCGGCTGGCGGGAACGCTGGACTTTCTTGTGAAGGACGACCTTACCCCCGAGGAGGTGGCGTTCGATATCAAGGGCACCTTGCAGGACGTTCGCAGCGACGAACTGATCGAGGACAAGGTGATCTCGGCGCCGGAACTGACACTGGCCGCCGACAGGACGAGCCTTGCCGTGCGGGGCACGGGGCGCGTCGGCGCCGTGCCCGTCGGCGGGACATGGCGGATGCCCCTTGCCAGCGGCAGCAAGGGCCGGGCGCGCGTCGAGGGATGGATCGAGCTTTCGGAGCGTTTCGCCCAAGAGTTCGGCATCGGCCTGCCGCCGGGCAGTATTGACGGCGCAGGGCGCGGCGAGGTGGAGATCGCGTTCACGCCGGACGCGCCGCCCACCTTTGAGCTGGCCTCCGATCTGGACGGTCTGGCGCTGCGGCTGGACCCGCTGGGCTGGCGGCTGGACAGGAACCAGACGGGACGGTTGGAGGTGAGCGGAACGATGGGCGCGCCGCCCCGGATCGACGACCTGTCGCTGGATGCCGGTGGGCTGCGCGCGGACGGGACGGTGACGCTCAACGATGACGGCAGTCTGCGGCAGGCCGCGTTCCGGCGGGTGCAGCTTGGCAGCTGGATCGATGCGCCGGTCGATCTGGTCGGCCGCGGCAACGATGTCCCCCCGCTCGTCAGGGTGACGGGTGGCCAGATCGACTTGCGGCAGACATCGCTGGTGGGCGGCGGGGACGGCGCGTCGCGTGGCGATGGCGGGCCGGTCTCCTTGCGTCTCGACCGGCTCCAGATATCGGACACGATCGCGCTGACCGAGTTCAGCGCCGATCTCGATATGGCCGGTGGGGCCGACGGCACCTTCACTGGCCGGGTCAACGGCGGCTACGAGATCGCCGGCCGCGTGGTTCCCCGGGACGGGCGCAGTGCCTTTCGCATCACGGCCGACAACGCCGGCGGCGTGCTGCGCTCGGCCAGGCTGATGGAACAGGCGCGTGACGGATCCATGGTGCTGATCCTGGTTCCCGCCGAGGGGCAGGGCGTGTACGAGGGGCGGCTCAACATCGACAATCTGCGCGTCAAGGATGCGCCGGCCATCGCCGCGCTGCTGAACGCGCTGAGCATCGTGGGCATACTGGAGCAGCTGGCGGGCGAGGGGATTCATTTCAACCGCGTCGAGACGGAGTTTCAGCTCGCGCCCGACCGCGTGACGCTGTATTCGGGCAGCGCCGTGGGCGCATCGATGGGCATTTCGATGGCGGGGTATTACTGGTTGGAGCAGGGCGTGATGGACATGGACGGCGTTATCTCACCTGTCTACGCGGTCAACATGCTGGGCGGTGTGTTCGCGCGCGAGGGCGAGGGATTTCTGGGGTTCCAGTATTCGCTGGACGGCCCGGCGCGCGCGCCGCGGGTGCAGGTGAACCCGCTGTCGGTGTTCACGCCGGGAATGTTCCGCGAGATCTTTCGCCGGCCGCCGCCGCAGCGCGGGTTCGCCACGGGCGGGGTCGAACCGGCCAGCCCCGACGACACCGGTGAAGAGGGCGGATTGGACCCGGCGGACCGCTGATGAAACTGGAGGATTTTGATTTCGAGCTGCCGGAGCGTCTGATTGCCACGCGACCGGCACGACCCCGCACAGCGGCGCGGCTGCTAGTGGCCGAAGGAGACGCGATCACCGACGCGACCGTGGCCGGGCTCGGCCGGTTCCTGCGGCCGGGGGACCGGCTCGTGCTCAACGACACCAAGGTGATCCCGGCACGGCTGTCCGGGGTGCGGGGCCGGGACGGGCCCGCGGGGGGCGGCACGGCGCGCATCGAGGTGACGTTGCTCGACCCCGCGCCCGACGGGGGCTGGCGGGCCATGGTCAAGCCGCTGAAGAAGCTGCGCGAAGGCGAGACCGTGCGCTTCGACGCCGGGCTGGAGGCGCGCTGCATTGCCAAGGCGGAGGGGCAGGCGGTTTTGCGCTTCAATCTTGAAGGAGAGGATTTCGACGCGGCGCTGAACGCGGCCGGCGCGATGCCGCTGCCGCCCTATATCGCCGCCCGTCGCGCCGCGGATGCGCAGGATCGCGAGGACTACCAGACGGTTTTCGCCCGGCACGCGGGGGCCGTGGCCGCGCCGACGGCCTCGCTGCATTTCGACAAGGCGCTGCTGAACAATCTGGCCGGGCAGGGGATCGGCTTTAGCCATGTCACGCTGCATGTCGGGGCCGGCACGTTCCTGCCGGTCAAGGTCGAGGACGTCACGCAGCACCGTATGCATTCAGAATGGGGTGAAGTGAGCGGTTGCGCGGCCGCCGAGATCGCGGCGACACGGGCCGCGGGCGGGCGCATCATCCCTGTCGGCACCACCGCGCTGCGCCTGATCGAAACGGCGGCGCGCAAGACGGGCGAGATCAGGCCATGGCGGGGGGATACCGACATATTCATCTATCCGGGGTTCGCGTTCCGGGCGACGGATGCGCTGATGACGAACTTCCACCTGCCGAAATCCACGTTGATGATGCTCGTCTCCGCGCTGATGGGCCGGCGGCGCATCATGGACATCTACGCCCACGCGGTGGCGCGGGAATATCGGTTCTTCTCTTACGGCGACGCGTCCCTGCTGGTTCCGCGTTGACCGGCGCGGTTGCGACACGGCCGCACGACCGGTTAGGGCTCGATGCGACCGGCCCGCGTCGCTTTCGGCGCTGACACGCGGGGCGGGCCGGGGCAGGAGAAAGCCGGGCCAGGGGAGACGCGCGATGCTATCGGTTCTGACCAGCGCATGGGCGCTGTTGCTTGGAATGTTGCTGTTGCAGGTGGGCAATGGCATGCAGGGCACCCTGCTGGGCATCCGGGGGGAGATCGAGGGCTTCTCGACCACCGAGATGTCGCTGGTGATGGCCGGGTATTTCCTGGGCTTCCTGTTCGGGTCGCGCATGGCGCCCGAGATGATCCGGCGGGTTGGTCATGTCCGGGTCTTCGCCGCGCTGGCGTCGCTCATCTCGGCAGTCATGATCCTGTACCCGGCACTGACGCACCCGGCCGCGTGGGGGGCGGGCCGCGTCATCATCGGCTTCTGCTTCTCGGGGGTTTACGTGACGGCCGAGAGCTGGCTCAACAACGCCGCAGACAACGAGAACCGGGGCAAGGCGCTTTCGCTTTACATGATCGTGCAGATGGCCGGTATCGTCTCGGCACAGGCGCTGCTGCTGGTGGCCGATCCCGGCGGGTTCATCCTGTTCATCATACCGTCGGTGCTGGTGTCGCTGGCCTTTGCGCCGATCCTGCTGTCGATCAGCCCCACGCCGGCCTTCGAGACGGCCAAGCCGCTCAGCCTGAAACAGATGATGAAGATTTCGCCGCTGGGCTGCGTCGGCATGTTCCTGCTGGGCGGGATATTCTCGGCGCAGTTCGGCATGGCGCCGGTCTATGCCGCCGAGCGCGGTCTGTCGGTGGGGCAGATCTCGGTCTTTGTCTCGACGTTCTTCGTCGCGGCGCTGGTGCTGCAGGTGCCCATAGGCTGGCTTTCGGACCGGATGGACCGCCGCGTGCTGATCCTTGCCGCGGCGGGCATCTGCGGGGCCGGCGGGCTCGTCGGGATGATCCTCGGCTCGGTCTTTCCCGCGCTGATCCTTGCCGGGCTGATGGTGGGCGGGATGTCCAACCCGCTCTATTCCCTGCTTATCGCCTACACCAACGATTTCCTTGATCGCGACGACATGGCCGCCGCCGCGGGCGCCATGGTTTTCATAAACGGGCTCGGGGCGGTGTCGGGGCCCCTGGTGACAGGTTGGCTCATGGGGCAGCTTGGTGCATGGGCGTTCTTCCTGGTCATCGCGGTGCTGGGCTTTGGCATCGCGGCCTACGCGGCCTACCGGATGACACAGCGCGCCGCCCCGTCGGTGGACGAGACCGAGAGCTTCACGATGGTGTCGATGTCGGCCTCGCCGGTCGCCGTGAACCTTGCGGCGGAGTACGACATGGAAACCGCGCAGGAGGAGCCCGAGACGCCGCTGGCGGCCGAGCGCGGCTGAAACCTTGTGCACAGTCACGGCTTATTGCCGATGTAGCAAAATTTTACTGTGCAATGAATGGCATGTGTGCCTAGGCTTTGTGCAGGGCACGGGGAACAACAAGGAGGTCAACATGACGACCCCGGAGGAGGTTTTGCGGTTCTGGCTGGACGAGGTCGGGCCTGCAGGCTGGTACGAGCAGTCAGACCGGACGGACGAGGCGGTGAAAGAACGGTTTCGTGAGGCGTGGGAGAGCGCGCGCGAAGGAACCTACGGGCTGTGGCTGACCTATCCCAGCGGAACGCTGGCCTACATCATCCTGATGGACCAGTTTCCCCGTAACATGTTCCGGGGCGATGCGCGGGCATTCGCCACGGACACGCAGGGCATCGCCGCGGCCAAGGCCGCGGTGCACCGCAAGTGGGACCTGCGTATCGATGAGCCGGCGCGCCAGTTCTTCTACCTGCCGCTGATGCATTCGGAGAACCTGTGCGACCAGGAGCGCTGCATCCGCCTGGTGATGGAACGCATGCCCGAGACAGGGGCCAGCACCCTTTTGCATGCAAGGGCCCACCGGGAGGTGATCCGGATGTTCGGCCGCTTTCCCTATCGTAACGCCGCGCTGAACCGCCCGTCGACCGCGCCGGAAACCGAGTTCGTCGAAAAGGGCGGCTACGGCATGGCGCTCAGGAGCGTGCAACAGGCTGACGCGGCCTGAGCGCGGCGGGTTTCGGCCCTGTTGTTAACACGTGTTTTCGTCTTAGCGCGGCCCGCCCGTGACATGACGTTGCGGGCGGCAACGGTCCGTTGTGGTCGGCCCGAAGATAGTTTAATGTCAAACTAAATTCCGAACCAAGCCCAGACGGAGACGGATATGGCGGCAAAATCCTTTGACCTGATCGTGATCGGCGCGGGGCCGGGCGGCTACGTGGCGGCGATCCGCGCGGCGCAGCTGGGTCTCAGCGTGGCGATCGTCGAGCGCGAGCACATGGGCGGCATCTGTCTCAACTGGGGCTGCATCCCGACCAAGGCGATGCTGCGCTCGTCAGAGGTGTTCCATCTCATGCACCGCGCCAAGGAATTCGGACTGAAGGCGGAGGGCGTTGATTACGACCTCGACGCGGTGGTCAAACGCTCGCGCAAGGTTGCGGGTCAGCTCAATTCCGGGGTCGGCCACCTGATGAAGAAGAACAAGATCACCACGATTATGGGCGAGGCGACGCTGACGGCGCGGGGCAAGGTGACGGTCACGACCGAAAAGGGCACCGAGGCGCTGGAGGCCGAGAACATCATCCTCGCCACGGGGGCGCGGGCGCGTGAACTGCCGGGGTTGGAGGCCGATGGCGACCTGGTCTGGACCTACAAGCACGCGCTGATGCCGCCGCGGATGCCCGGCAAGCTGCTGGTTATCGGGTCGGGCGCCATCGGGATCGAGTTTGCCAGCTTCTACAACACTCTGGGCGCCGACACGACCGTCGTCGAGGTGATGGACCGGATCCTGCCGGTCGAGGACGCGGAAATTTCGGACTTCGCGAAAAAGGCGTTCGAGCGGCAGGGCATGACGATCATGGAGAAATCGACCGTCAAGCAGCTGGACCGCGGCAAGGGCAAGGTGACGGCGCATGTCGAGACGGACGGCAAGACCAAGACGCAAGAGTACGACACGGTGATCTCGGCCGTCGGCATCGTGGGCAACACCGAGGGCCTCGGGCTCGAGGAGCTGGGCGTCAAGGTCGAACGGGGCCACGTGGTTACGGACGAATACGCGCGCACCGGGGTGGATGGCCTTTATGCCATCGGCGATGTGGCCGGGGCGCCGTGGCTGGCGCACAAGGCCTCCCACGAAGGGGTCATGGTGGCCGAGCTGGTGGCCGGGGGCCATCCGCACCCGGTGCGCCCCGAAAGCATCGCCGGCTGCACCTATTGCCATCCGCAGATCGCAAGCGTGGGGTACACCGAGGCACAGGCCAAGGAGAAGGGCCACGAGATCAATGTCGGGCGCTTTCCCTTCATCGGCAACGGCAAGGCGATCGCGCTCGGCGAGCAGGAGGGCATGGTCAAGACCGTGTTCGATGCCAAGACCGGCGAGCTTCTGGGCGCGCACATGGTGGGCGCCGAGGTGACGGAGCTGATCCAGGGCTACGTGGTGGGCCGCCAGCTGGAAACCACCGAGCAGGAGCTGATGCAGGCCGTCTTTCCGCATCCCACGCTGAGCGAGATGATGCACGAGTCGGTCCTGGATGCCTATGGCCGGGTGATCCACATCTGACCCCACCCCTTGCGCCGGCGCCTGGCGCGCGCGGTGCATGGGTATTTGGACCAAGAAGAAGGGTGGGGCCGGCGCGGCGTGACATCCGGCGGCACCTGTGTTCGCGAAATGTTCGCGATTTTGGCTTGGACGACTCGGCCCCCTCAACTATGTAATACGCGGTGGCGACGGGGGACCGGATGGCAGAGCTCAAGCATATCGAGGTGCGCGGGGCGCGGGAGCACAACCTGCGCGGCGTGGACGTGGACATACCACGCAACGAGTTGGTGGTGATCACAGGGCTGTCGGGGTCGGGCAAGTCCTCTCTTGCCTTCGACACGATCTATGCCGAGGGCCAGCGGCGCTACGTGGAAAGCCTCAGCGCCTATGCGCGCCAGTTCCTCGACATGATGGAAAAACCGGACGTGGACCATATCAGCGGCCTCTCCCCGGCGATTTCCATCGAGCAGAAGACGACCAGCAAGAACCCGCGCTCGACCGTCGGCACGGTGACGGAGGTCTACGATTACCTGCGGTTGCTGTTTGCCCGGGCGGGCACCCCCTATTCCCCGGCGACGGGGCTGCCCATCGAGGCGCAGCAGGTTCAGGACATGGTCGACCGTGTCATGGCGATGGAGGCGGGCACGCGCGCCTATCTGCTGGCCCCTATCGTGCGCGACCGCAAGGGAGAATACCGCAAGGAGTTCCTCGAACTGCGCAAGCAGGGGTTCCAGCGCGTCAAGGTGGACGGCGCGTTCCACGAGCTCGACGACCCGCCCCAGCTCGACAAGAAGTACCGCCACGACATCGACGTCGTGGTGGACCGTATCGTCGTCAAGGAAGGGATCGAAACGCGGCTGGCCGACAGTTTCCGCACCGCGCTGGACCTCGCCGACGGGATCGCGGTGCTGGAAACCGCCCCGCGGGAGGGCGCGCCGGAGCGGCATACCTTCAGCGAGAACTTCGCCTGTCCGGTCAGTGGTTTTACCATCTCCGAGATCGAGCCGCGCCTGTTCTCGTTCAACGCGCCATTCGGTGCGTGCCCCGATTGCGGGGGGCTGGGGGCCGAGCTCTTCTTCGACGAGCGGTTGGTGGTGCCCGACGCGCAGCTGCGGGTCGCTGACGGGGCGCTGGCACCGTGGCGCAAGGGCAAGAGCCCGTATTTCCTCCAGACGATCGAGGCCATCGCCAAGCATTACGGCGTCGACATGAACGCGCGGTGGAAGGACCTGCCAGCGCATGTGCAAAAGGTGTTTCTCTACGGCTCGGGCGATGAGGAGATCGCGTTCCGCTATGATGAGGGGGGGCGCGTCTACAACGTGACGCGCACCTTCGAGGGGGTCATCCCCAACATGGAGCGCCGTTACCGCGAGACGGACTCGGCCTGGATCCGCGAGGAATTCGAACGGTACCAGAACAACAGGCCGTGCGGGTCATGCCACGGCTATCGCCTGCGCGACGAGGCGCTGGCGGTCAGGATCGCCGGGCTGCATATCGGACAGGTGGTCGAGATGTCGATCCGCGAGGCGCATGACTGGTGCCGCACGGTGCCCGAGCACCTGTCCGAGCAGAAGAACGAGATCGCGCGCGCCATCCTCAAGGAAATCCGGGAGCGGCTGGGGTTTCTCAACAATGTCGGTCTGGAGTATCTGACGCTGTCGCGCAATGCCGGTACCCTGTCGGGTGGCGAAAGCCAGCGCATCCGGCTGGCCAGCCAGATCGGCTCGGGCCTCACCGGCGTGCTCTACGTGCTCGACGAGCCGTCCATCGGGCTGCACCAGCGCGACAATGGCCGGCTGCTGGAGACGCTGCAGAACCTGCGCGACCAGGGCAACACGGTGATCGTTGTGGAACACGACGAGGAGGCGATCCGCACAGCGGACTACGTTTTCGACATCGGCCCCGGCGCGGGCGTGCATGGAGGGCGGGTTGTCAGCCACGGCACGCCCGAACAGGTCGCGGCAGACCCGGCGTCCATCACCGGGCAGTACCTGTCGGGCAGCCGTGAAATCGCCGTTCCCGCGCAGCGGCGCCCCGGCAACGGAAAATCCGTTCGCGTTCTCAAGGCACAGGGCAACAATCTCAAATCTCTCGACGTGGACTTTCCACTTGGCAAGTTCGTCTGCGTGACCGGCGTCTCGGGCGGGGGCAAGTCGACCCTGACCATCGAGACACTGTTCAAGACGGCGGCAATGCGGCTGAACGGCGCGCGGCTGACGCCGGCGCCATGCGAGACCATCAAGGGGCTGGAACATCTCGACAAGGTGATCGATATCGACCAGAGGCCCATCGGGCGCACGCCGCGGTCGAACCCGGCCACCTATACCGGCGCATTCACCCCCATCCGCGACTGGTTCGCCGGGCTGCCCGAGGCCAAGGCGCGCGGCTACAAGCCGGGGCGGTTTTCCTTCAACGTCAAGGGTGGGCGCTGCGAGGCGTGCCAGGGCGACGGGGTCATCAAGATCGAGATGCATTTCCTGCCGGATGTGTATGTCACCTGCGAAACCTGCAACGGCGCGCGCTACAACCGGGAAACGCTGGAAATAACGTGGAAGGGCAAGAGCATAGCCGACGTTCTTGACATGACGGTCGAGGAAGCGCGCGAATTCTTCAAGGCGGTTCCCGCGATCCGGGAGAAGATGGATGCGCTGCACCGTGTCGGCCTAGATTACATCAAGGTGGGTCAGCAGGCGACCACCCTCTCGGGCGGCGAGGCGCAGCGCGTGAAGCTGAGCAAGGAGCTAAGCAAGCGGTCGACGGGCCGGACCCTTTATATTCTCGACGAGCCGACCACGGGGTTGCATTTCGAGGACGTCAAGAAGCTGCTCGAAGTGCTTCACGAACTTGTGGAAAGTGGCAATACGGTGATCGTGATCGAGCACAATCTCGACGTCATCAAGACGGCCGATCACATCATCGACATCGGCCCCGAGGGGGGCGATGGCGGCGGCGAGATCGTGGCGGCCGGAACGCCCGAGGAGGTGGCGCAGGTCGACCGCAGCCATACGGGCCGCTACCTCAAGGACATGCTGTCGGCGCGCAAGGTCGCCGCGGAGTAGACAGCAAAAAGGAGGTGCGCCTGGGCACCTCCTCGAGGGCTCGACATCGGGTGATCGTCATGCCGACCGGGTATGCCCCGTATTGTCACCTTGGTTCGACGTGGACCACCCGAGCAGGCGATACACCGGACACCATCCCGCGAGGCCAGACAGCAGCGGTATGACCCCGATGAAGAACGCCCAGCCCCAAGCGGCCCCGGGCCACATCCAGTAGCCCGAGATGAGGGCGACACCGACAATCACCCGAATGATGCGGTCAATGAGTCCCGTGTTGGTCACGAACATTGTCACATCTCCGTTGCTTGGTACCTGTCATGTCTCCTTCTGCAGGTGAGATGGTGATTGATATTGCGTTGTCAATGGGTTCCGGAGGTTTTCTCACCCTCTTGGGGCCGTGCCGCTACTTCTTCGCCGGGCAGGTCGACAGCCCGAACAGAGAGTAGGCAGGGCAGCTGCCCGCGAGACCCGTCGCCAGCGGCACGATACCGATAAGGTAGAGCCAGCTGTATGTGCCGCCGCTGTTGACGAAGAAGGCGGCGATGAGAGCGAGGCCGACAGCGATGCGCAGAACGCGGTCGATGGTGCCGACATTTTTCTTGAGCATTGGATTACTCCCGTTTTCCGTGCCCGCGAACGGGCGGTGAATGCGAACAGTATATGGCTTGTCCGTACCTTCGTCTGTGACGTGGTCACATTTGGACGGTTCAATCCGAGGCGGCCAGTTCTGAAAGCGCCGCGGCATCGAGAACCTGAACCCGGCCACGGCCGACGCGGAGAATGCCGCGACGTTCCAGCGCGTCCAGCCGCCGCGACACCACCTCGCGCGCGGAGCCGATCATGCTGGCGATTTCGGCATGGGTTGCGGACAGCGTTCCGTTCTCGCTGCGGTCGAGCAGGCATTGCGCAAGCCGCGCCTCGACCCGGAGAAAGGCAACGCGTTCGAGCAAATGCATCATGGATTGCAGCCGCGTGGCGAAGGCATGGAAAACGAAGCCGCGAAACGCGTCCGACTCCGACATAAGTGCAAGGAACGTGTCGCGCGGCACCAGGACCATCCGGGAATCGCGCCGGACGATGGCCTCGCCCGAGTAGTCCTCGCCGCCCATGAGCCCGAGCGTCGACTGGATGCAGGTCTGGCCGGGCTCGACCGCGTACAGCAGTATCTCGCGACCGTTGGGCCCGGCAAGGAACACCTCGACCCGGCCGGAAAGCATGATGACGAAGCCCTTGACCGTGTCGCCGGGATGGAAGAGCGTCGTGCCGGCCGGGGCCTGAATCGGCGCAAGGCCGTTGAGGCGTTGGGTGGCCCGCGGGTCGAGCGGCGGCAGCCCCTCGGTCTCTGCCACCCAGCCGCTCATTCCCTTCCGCGGTTCTCGAAACGTGGCAGCATGGCCGAAAAGTCGCGGCCCATACCGTCCTCCTGCTCGACGAACCGGGCGTATAGTCTCATCGCGGTCTCGCCGATCGGCGTGTCTGCGCCCGCCTCCTCGGCGGCCTGCATGGCAAGGCGGAGATCCTTGAGCATCAGTTCGGCCGCGAAGCCTGGCGTGTAATCGTTGTCCGACGGCGATTTCGGACCGATGCCGGGCGCCGGGCAATAGGTGTTCATGGACCAGGATTGCCCGGAGGAGGTCGAGACCACGTCGAACATCGCCTGCCGGTCCAGCCCCAGCCTGTCGGCAAGGGCGAAGGCCTCGCAGGTGACGATCATGGTCGCGCCGAGGATCATGTTGTTGCAGATCTTGGCCGCCTGACCGTTGCCGGAGGGCCCGCAATGGACAGCCTTTTGTCCCATGATCTCAAAAAGATCGCGGGCGGTATTGAAGCCTGCCTCGTCGCCGCCCACCATGAAGGTGAGCGTGCCGCCCTCGGCCCCGGCAACCCCGCCGGACACCGGCGCGTCCAGCGCTGACAGCCCGGCCGCTTGCGCGCTCTCGGCCACGGCGCGGGCGCTGGCAACGTCCACGGTCGAACAGTCCAGATGCACGGCCCCTCGGTCCATGGCGGGAACGATCTCATCGGCAACGGCGCGCAGGATATCGCCGTTGGGCAGCATCGTGATGACGACCTGTGCGCCGCGGGCCGCCTCGGCCGCGCTGTCGGCCATCGTGATGCCCGCGATGCTGACGGCGGCGGTATCGAAGCCGGTAACCTCGTGGCCGGCCTTGGCAAGGTTCGCGGCCATGGGCCCGCCCATGTTTCCCAGTCCGATGAATCCGATCTTCATGACGCTATCCTTCTTCTTCGAATGTCAGCGCGTCCGCGCCGAGCGGCATCAGCATCTGCGTCGCCGCCAGCGCCGGCGGTGCGTCGATATCGTGCTGCCATCGGGGCGCGCGGTCCTTGTCGATCACGGCGGCGCGGATACCTTCGAGGAGGTCGCCCTGCTCCATCGACCGGTGAGTGAAGCGATATTCCAACTCCAGCGCGCGGCGAATATCCGTGCCGGACGCGCGGTTACGGTGCACCATCTCGACCGTGCAGGCCATCGACAGGGGCGAGTTGCGCGCCAGTTTCGCCAATGTCGCATCGGCGAAATCGCTGTCCTCGACCTTGAGCGAATTGAGAATGTCGCGCAGGGTCTCGCCGCCGAAATGGGCGTCGATTCGCGTCAGAAGGTGGCGCAGGGACCCGTCCGGCGCGGTGCCGGCATGGGCCGCGATGGCGGCGGGATCGGCGCCATCGCACAGGGCCGCGATGAGGCCGGGCCATTGCTCCTGCGGAACGAAGGTGTCGGCGAAACCCGCGAAAATGGCGTCGTCGGGGCCCATGCGTTCAGCCGTCGTGCCGAGATATTCCCCGACCCGCCCGGGTGCGCGGGCCAGCAGCATCGAGCCGCCGACATCCGGCACCAGCCCGATGCCGCATTCCGGCATCGCGATCTGGCTGGATTCCCCCACGATCCGGTGGCTGCCGTGACAGCCGATTCCAACGCCGCCGCCCATGGTGAAGCCCTGCATGAAGGCGATGTAGGGCTTGGGGAATTCCGCGATCCGGGCGTTCGTGCGGTATTCGTCCCGCCAGAAACGGCGACCATATTCGTAGTCGCCCGTCTTGCCGGTCTCGTAAAGCGAGGTGATGTCACCGCCTGCGCAGAACGCCTTGTCGCCCTCGGCGTCCACGATCACCAGCGATACCGAATCGTCGACCGCCCATGCCTCCAGCGCGTCCCGGATTGCCAGGCACATGTCGTAGGTCATGGCGTTGAGCGCCTTGGGACGCGTCAGCGTGATCCGGCCCGCCTTGCCCTCGGTTCTGATAGAGATGTCCGTCATGAGTCCGCCAGCATTTGCCGGGCCACGATAAGCCGCATGATCTCGTTGGTTCCCTCTAGGATTTCATGAACGCGCAGGTCACGCACGAGTTTTTCTATCCCGTAATCGGCGAGGTAGCCGTACCCGCCATGAAGCTGCAAGCATTCGTTGCAGATGCGTGAGCCCGCCTCGGTGACGAATTTCTTGGCCATCGCGCAGAACTTGGTCGCGTCGGGGGCGCCGGTGTCAAGCTTCCAAGCCGCCTGCCGCAGGAATGTGCGGGCCGCCTGAAGCTCGATCTCCATCTCCGCAAGGCGGAATTGCAGAGCCTGGAACTGGTCGATGGACTGGCCGAAGGCCTTGCGCTCGGCCATGTAATGCCGCGTCATGTCCAGCGCGGCCTGTGCCGCGCCGAGGGAGCAGGCGGAAATGTTGAGCCGCCCGCCATCGAGACCGGCCATGGCGTAGGTGAAACCGCGGCCCTCCTCGCCGACGAGGTTCGCGTGCGGAATCCTGCAGTCGTCGAACTGGACCTGCCGGGTTGGTTGAGACCGCCAGCCCATCTTGTCCTCCAGCCCGCCGAAGGACAGCCCCGGCGTGCCGTCCTCGACATAGACGGTGGAGATGCCCTTGGGCCCGGCCTCGCCCGTGCGGACCATGACGACATAGGCGTCCGAGTAGCCCCCGCCAGAGATGAACGCCTTGGTCCCGTTGAGCGTGTAGCCCTGGTTGGTGCGCTCCGCCCGGGTCTTGAGCGCCGCCGCGTCCGAGCCCGAGCCAGGCTCGGTAAGGCAATAGGACAGCACCGTGTCCATCGAGATCACGCCAGGCATCACGCGCCCCTTCATCTCGTCCGCGGCGAACGTGTCGATCATCTTGGCGCACATGTTGTGGATGGACAGGAACGCCGCGACAGACGGACATGCCATCGAAAGCGCCTCGAACACCAGCGTCGCATCCAGACGGCTCAGCCCGGCGCCGCCGGTCTCCTCGCTGACATAGAGTCCGCCAAAGCCCAGCTCCCCCACCCTGGGCCACAGGTCCCTGGGGATCGTGCCGGCCTTTTCCCAGTCACGGGCGTGGGGGGCAATGTTGTCCTGCCCGAAGGCATGCGCCATGTCGAAAATGGCGGTCTGTTCCTCGGTGAGCGCGAAATCCATCGCCGGGCCTCCTGTCGTCCGTGTAATTGAACGTGTGTTTAATTACCGGGAGACAGCTCTGGAATGCAAGAATCTTCTCGTGCCCGGCCGCGGCCGCGCGGACCGGGGGTGGTGTGGACGAAATCCGCCTGCGCAAACTTCCGGGTGAGATGTCCGGCGCGACGTGCCGGCGGCCGGACCGGCCTATTCCTCGCGGCCATGGGCCTTGAGCCGGGCGTGCAACTCCGCCGCCTCTGGCGCGCCGGCCTCAAGTGCGAAGATATAGGCGTAAGTGAGAAAGAAACACGCGGCGTCGATGTCGTTGGTGATGTCGGCCGCATCGGTATAGAGGCGGATGAGTGCGAAACGGTCGTCGCCCTCATGCGCATCCAGAAGCCGCGTTTCAAGGTCGTCCTTCATTCGGCGGCTTTCGCCTGTCCCCGGTGCGCCTCGATCTTGCCGGCCACCCAGTGGTGGAAACAGTGTGTCGGACTGTCCATCACCGGAGAGAACCGGCCGCCGTCGAAATTGGCCGCGTGCCGACCCTTCTGCATGCCTTCGACGACGAAGATGTCCTCCTCGAACACCGTCTTCCAGAGCTGGGTGTTGCGCATCCTGAGCCCCTCGTCGCTATCGGGAACGGAATAGTAAAGGTGGATGTGTTCCACCGTTCTTTCCGGTCCGCGGGGTTCGAGGATGATCGCGAAGGCGTGGTCGCGGTGCACGCCCAGCAGGACGTTTGGATAGACCGCGATGTACTCGGCCTGCTCGTTCCATTTCGCGCCGACATCCTCGAAATCGGGGAATTTCTCGCCGTTCTCGTTGGTGAGCTGGCGATAGACCATGGTGCCCTGACCCGAGAACTCGCCGGGCATCTCGATGTTGTAGTGATCCTCGAGCTTGGAATAGCTGTTCAGCCCGGGGTGCACCCAGGGCAGGTGATAGCTTTCGCAGTAATTCTCGACGGCCAGTTTCCAGTTGGTGGCGACCTCGAGCGTTAGCCGGCTGTCGTAGCCGCCGTGATAGAGCGGCAGATCGAACTCGGACCAGCGCTCGATGATGTGGCGCATGGCCTCCTCGAAGGGCGGGGCGTCGCCGGAGACATTGATCCACACAACGTCGCGCCACACATGGCTGCGCACCTCGATCAGGCCCAGGTCATCGCGCTTGATGGCGTCATGACGGTTGTGTCCCGGCCCGCCCACATGCGGCGTCGACACCAGCTTGCCCTGCGTGGAGTAACACCACGAGTGGTAGGGACAGCGGATCGCGCCCTCGATCTTGCGCGGCTCGGCCACGAGGATCATGCCGCGGTGGCGGCAGATGTTCTGGAACACGCGCACGTCGCCCTCCTTGTCGCGGATGAGCAGCAGCGGCATTCCGAGGAATTCCATCGGCACGGCATCTCCGGGCTCCGGGACGTCCGCGGCGACGGCGAGCCCCGCCCATTGCGAGAACAGCAGGGCCTGCTTTTCCTCCTCGAAAATCCCTTCGTCGATGTAATGGGCGTTCGGTAGGCCGTTGGCGTTCTCGACGGACATGCGCACTTGGCTAAGGTCTGTCACCGGGGCGTTCATGACGTGTCTCCTTGAAGCTTATATGCCGAAAGGTAGACATGAAGGGGCACCCGCCGACCGACCTGCAGCGACCAGACTTTTCCCAAGGCGACAATTTGCCGCCCGGTCAGGCCGTTAGCGGAAGGGTTCGTCGGGGCGCAGCAGATGAAGGTAGATCTGCGGCACGGCGTTGCCCGGGACCACCCCGGTCGTGCGGGCGGCTTCGAGCACGCGGGCCGTGCTGTTGCCGAGATGCTCGTAGACCATGCGTGTCGCCCGGCTGCTCGTGACCTTCTCCCGCACGGTGCGTGACGCGTAGCCCTCCCACAGGTTGGACTGGAACGATGTCTCGGGCGTGAGGAAATTGAAGGAACACGACAGCGAGTCGCGGTGGGCGACGAGGGCCATCACGCCTTCCTCCTGGCGCATGACGAGGCCGCGGTACTCGCTGTAGTAAGGGTTGGTGGAAAGCCCCTTTTCCCGCAGCGCGGTGCGCGGCTCGAACCCGCGCAGGAAGGTGTAGCCGTCCCGGCGCGATATCATCACCAATCCGAGGACGAACTCGCTCCCGTCGAGGAAGCTCTTGCGCGCGAAGCGGTAGAACCCGCTGGGAAAGAAATCCTCCGGCACCGACACGGTCGAGCGGCTGAAGAACCCGGCAAGAAACGGGTGGCTCAGCAGGTCGTCGGGCACGGGCTGCAATTCGGTGACGGGCTGCAGCAGTATGCGTGCATCCACGTCGAAGAAATCGCATATCCGGTGCAGGATGTCGGGCCGGGGAAAGCTTTCGCCCGTCATGTAGCGATTGAATTGCGTCCGGTTTATCCCAAGCTCGCGGCTCAGCCCCGTGACCGACGGGTGGTCGGCGCACAGCGTCTTGAGGTTCTCGCCGAACACGCGGCGCAGCGCGGCCGGGTCGTCCTGCCGCGGGGCGGGGCGGGGCTGCGATTTCCGTGCCAAACCGTTATGGTCTTTCTGGTTGTGCTGGTATTTTGGCATCACGTTTATCGAGATAACTCAAGGATTCCAAGGGAAATGACGCCAAACAGCGTCACTGCTGACGCAAGGTCGCGTCAGCCGCCTGGATAATCGTCACAAATCGGTTCGCCCGCGTGCAAATCCGCCCATTCCCTTTGTCTGTTTTTGTTTCAGACTCGGACCAAATGCAGCGGAAATGAGGGGGACCGATGTACGGTGTAGTCCTTTGGAGCGACAGCAAGCGCAACCGCGCGGTCATCTGGTGCGAGGATCATCGCAACCTGGCGTTTTTCAACGAGGAAGACGACACGGCCACGTCGCGAGAGGGGTTCGAGCCGGGGGACCTTGTCGCGTTCGACCTGCGCGAGGAAAACGACCTGCGGCTCGCCGTGGATCCGTATGTCGTGGCGCCGCACGAGTTTCCGTCGCTGGCGATGGATTTGAAATCCGCCTTCGAGGGGCTCGAGCGAGAGCAGCTCGACCCGCCGGCCAAGCCGGCGCGCGCGCCGGCGGGGCAGGGCGGCCGCGTCGTCAGCCTGTTCCGTAACGCCGAGCCGCCGCTGCCCGTGCTGCGCCCGCCGGTGCGCAGCTGCGGCTGATCCGGATCGTGGAAATCAGGTGCCGCGCGGCAGCGCGGCAACCCCGGTCCGGGCGATCTCGATCAGGCCGAGGGGGCGCATGAGGTCGGCGAAGGCGTCGATCTTGTCGGGCGTGCCGGTCAGTTCGAAAACGAAGCTGTTGAGCGTGCTGTCGACCACTCCCGCGCGAAAGATGTCGGCCAGGCGAAGCGCCTCGACCCGCTTCTCGCTTTCGCCCTGAACTTTCAGGAGGGCCAGTTCGCGTTCGACGGCGGGCCCTTCGACGGTGAGGTCGTGAACCTCGTGAACAACCACGATGCGGCCGAGCTGTGCCTTGATCTGCTCGATTACCTGTGGCGTGCCGGTGGTGACGATCGTGATGCGCGATGTATGGCCAGTGTGATCCACCTCGGCCACCGTCAGGCTGTCAATGTTGTAGCCGCGTCCCGAAAACAGCCCGATAACCCGTGCCAGCACGCCGGGTTCGTTGTCCACGATCACCGCCAGCGTGTGAGTCTCGACCTTGTCGGAAAAGGTCGGCCGTAGATTGTAGGCCGAATGCTTGGTTGAGCCTTTCTTGATGTTCAGGGCTGACATGGTGCAGTGCCTTTGCTGTTGACGTTATGACGGGTTTGACGATGCGGCGGCCCGGGCGCGCGGAAAACCGCGTGATGGAGGCAGGCGATCAAGGCCGCAAGGGCGACCGGGAAAAACAGGGGGCGGAACGCTTCCAGAGAATCCGGCGCGTTCAGCGCGACGAGGTGCGACGGGGCGAGACCGAGCCACATGACCAGTCCAAGGACGATCGCGGCGGGGGTCAGCGAAAGAACCCCCGCCCGCCACATGAACAGGCTGGCCGGCGCGAGCAGCGCGGACTCGTAGTACCACAGATACGGGGATGCCAGCGGAATCGAGATCAGCAGTACAGCGGCACGCAGATCGAAGGAACACCGCTTGCTGTGCCAGGTGAACACGACAGCGATTGCGCAAAGTGCCGCAAGGGCCCCTTGCACGGTCAGGGCAAGCCCTTCGTCCAGCCCGGCCCCGGCGAGCGCGGAATACGCGCTGACCATGAGGTTTAGCTCGGATATGTTCTCTCGCACGGTCGCGCCGTGAAGTGCCATCATGGACAGCATTTCCGTCCAGTAGGCGAAGCCGAATACAAGGGTCGGGACCGCGGCGAGAACGACCGCGGTTGCAATTGCCGAGGATACGGCGCGCCAAGCGCCGCAGGCCAGCAGTGCCAACGGGATAAGCAGGCCGAGCTGGGGCTTGAGCGTGAGGCACCCGATGAACACGCCCGCCAGTACCGGCCGGTCGGAGCGGAGCGCCGCCAGCGCCGCAACCAGCCCGGCGGCCCATAGCACGGTCGTCTGCCCGACCAGAAGGCAGGGCAGCACCGCGGGGGCCGTCGCCGATGCAAGCAGGACGTGGGGCCGGCCTGCAGTGAAGCGCCACGTCGCCAGCGCGAGCGCCGCGAGGCCGATCACGTTGAAGCTTGCCCAGGCCATGTTGAACGGCAAGAGCCCGAAGGGCGCCAGAAGCATCAGGAAACCCGGCGGGTAGGCCCATGGCATCCAGTCCGTGTCGTCCACGCGCGCCGCCTCTTGCAGTCGCGCGATCTCGAAAGCGTCCATGGGCAGCCCCTGCAAGGCCAGCTTGGCCGCGGCCCAGAACACGTAGAAATCCACGTCGATCGACAGGTTCCCGGTGTCAAGCAGGTCGACGACGGACCCCCCGATGTAGATCGAGGTGACCATGACCGTGCAGACCGCGCCGAAAACCGCCAGCTGCCAGCCGCGCCGATGGTCAAGAACGCCGAGCCGGCTTTCCGCGAGGCCCTGTCTTACGCGGGACATTCGATCACCCTTCGGCAAGGGGCCGACGCCCAGGGTCCGCGGCGGCGCGGCCGTTCACGACACGGGGCCCCTTCCACCACCACAATGGCGCGCCAGTGTGATGGCGTCCTGGCTGTCACACCAGCACCGCACCGGAGGTGCCGATCGCATCCTTGGTCGTGGCGTCCTCGCCCAGAAGCATCTTGTTGTGCGGCTCGCCCGAGGGGATCATGGGGAAGCAATTCTCGTGCTTTTCCACCAGGCAGTCGAAGACAACCGGCCCGTCATGGTCGAGCATCTCCATGATTGCGTCGTCCAGATCGGCGGGATCGTTGCAGACGATGCCCTTGGCGCCGAAGGCTTCGGCCAGCTTGACGAAATCGGGCAGCGCTTCGGACCAGGAATGCGAGTAGCGTTCACCGTGCAGCAGTTCCTGCCACTGGCGCACCATGCCGAGCCGCTCGTTGTTGAGAATGAATTGCTTGACCGGCAGCATGAACTGCACGGCGGTGCCCAGCTCCTGCATGTTCATCAGCCACGACGCCTCGCCGGCGACATTGATCACCAGCGCGTCGGGATGGGCCATCTGCACGCCGATCGAGGCGGGGAAACCGTAGCCCATGGTGCCAAGGCCGCCCGAGGTCATCCAGCGATTGGGCGCCTCGAACCCGATGTACTGCGCCGCCCACATCTGGTGCTGGCCCACCTCGGTGCAGATATAGCGGTCGCGGTCCTTGGTCAGCTCCTCGAGCCTCTGGAGGGCGTATTGCGGCTTGATTGTGTTGCCCGTCTGCGTGAAGGCGAGGCAGCGCACCTTGCGCCATTCCTCTATGCGCGACCACCAGTTGGCGATGCCCTCGCGGTTGGTCTTGCGGCCACGGGATTTCCAGATCTTGAGCACGTCCTCGAGCACATGCGCGATGTCGCCGACGATCGGGATGTCGGTCTTGATGACCTTGTTGATCGACGAGGGATCTATGTCGATATGCGCCCGCTTGGAGCCGGGCGAGAACGCATCGACCCGCCCGGTGATCCGGTCGTCGAAACGGGCGCCGATGTTTATCAGCAGATCGCAGTCGTGCATGGCCATGTTTGCCTCGTAAAGGCCATGCATGCCCAGCATTCCAAGCCAGTTGTCGCCCGACGCCGGATAGGCGCCGAGCCCCATCAGCGTGGAGGTGATCGGCACGCCGGTCGCATCCACGAGCTCGCGCAGCAGCTGGCTGGCGGCCGGGCCGGAATTGACCACGCCACCGCCCGTGTAAAGGACCGGCCGCTCGGCGCTTTCCAGCGCCTCGACCAGTTCTGTTATGGCGTCCATGTCCCCCTTGACCTGCGGCTGGTAATGCGAGGTCTTGGCCTTTTGCGGCGGGATGTATTCCGCGCTGGCGAACTGGACGTCCTTGGGAATGTCCACCAGCACCGGGCCCGGGCGGCCCGAGGTGGCCACGTGGAACGCCTGGTGCAGGGTGTTGGCAAGGTTCTTTGTGTCACTGACCAGCCAGTTGTGCTTGGTGCAGGGCCGTGTGATTCCGACCGTGTCAGCCTCCTGGAAGGCGTCGTTGCCGATCATGAATGTCGGAACCTGCCCGGACAGAACCACGATCGGGATCGAATCCATCAGCGCGTCGGTGATGCCGGTGACGGAATTGGTCGCGCCCGGCCCCGATGTCACCAGCACGACCCCCGGCTTGCCGGTCGAGCGGGCGTAGCCCTCGGCGGCGTGGACCGCCCCCTGCTCGTGCCGGACAAGCACGTGCCGGATGTCGTTTTGCTGGAACACCTCGTCGTAGATCGGTAGCACGGCACCGCCTGGGTATCCGAATACGACGTCCACGCCCTGATCCTTGAGGGCCTGAACCACCATTTTCGCTCCGGTCATCTCGCGTGCCATTGTATTTTGCTCCGTGTGTCACAAGGTCTTGCGCCGCGCATAAAAAAGCCCCCGGTCGTCGGGGGCGCATGGGGAACCGTTATGGTGTCCGTTACCGGCCCATGCGCCATTCACCTACCAGAAGTACGATAATACCCATTACGGGAACTCCCTTATCCGTGCGCGGGACATTAGGAGCGGGTGCACACCCCGTCAACCGGGATTTTTAGCAAAAATGCCCGCTCCGCGGAGATGGCTTTGCAATTGTTGCGCAGATCGGGCACATCCCTTGGGCAAGGGGTGCGCAGACCGGGGCCGCTGAAACGTGAATGTGATGCGCGACCGGCTTCATGGCGCTGGATCACGCACACGGCGGAGAGGCCATACCCATGACGAACAAGGATCCCGGCATCCTGTCTGCCGACGACTGGGACGAGATCAACGACCCGCGTCCGGAGACGTGCGATTTCGACCGCGTCGTGGCGCGGGCGATCACGCGCCGGGGCTTCGTCGGGGGGGTCCTGGCGTTCGGATCGGGGGCGGCGGCGATGGGGGTGGCACAGGCGGGGGCAGGCCGTTCCGCCGCGGCGCCGTTTCCGTTCACCCCTGTCCCCGCGCGCGGCGACGGCACGGTGCACGTGCCGGATGGTTACAGCTGGGACATCCTGATCCGTTGGGGCGACCCGTTGTTCGGCGATGCCCCCGCTTTCGACAACACCACCGGCGGTGGGTCGGACACGGCTGATCGCGTGTTCGGAGAGAACACCGACGGCATGGAGACGTTCCTGATCGGCGGGCGGCAGGTTGTCGCGGTCAACCATGAATACGCGAACCGCGCGGTCAACCTTCCGCATACCGCAACCGGCACGCCCGAAAGCCTCGCGGACGTGCGGAAGCTGCAGAAACTCCAGGGCGTGACGGTGATGGAGGTCCGCGAGGGCGCGGATGGCTGGGCGGCGGTCATCGACAGCCCGCTCAACCGCCGCATCACCCATCTGACACCGATGCGTATGGCCGGGCCCGCCGCGGGCCACGCCCTGCTGAGAACCGCTGCCGACCCGTCGGGGATGCTTACGCGCGGCACGCTGAGCAATTGCGGATCGGGGCGCACACCGTGGGGGACGTACTTGACCTGCGAGGAAAATTTCAACGGCTATTTCGGGTCCACTGCCGTGGGCGAAGGGCAGCTTGACGCGGCGGTGGGCTATGCGCGTTACGGCATCGGTGCTGCGGGCTGGGGATATGACTATCACAAGTGGGATGCGCGTTTCGACACCGCGGCGACCCCGAACGAGCCGAACCGCTTCGGCTGGGTTGTCGAGATCGATCCCGGCGACCCCGAAAGCACGCCGGTCAAGCATACCGGCCTGGGGCGGTTCAAACACGAGAACGCCGAGGTCGTGCTGGCCCGCGACGGGCGCGTCGTGGTCTACATGGGCGACGATGAACGCGGGGAATTCCTCTACCGTTTCGTGTCCGACGGCCGCTACGCCCCCGGCGGACCGACAGACGGGCTGTTGGACGAGGGCACGTTGCACGTCGCGCGTTTCAATGACGACCAGACCGGGGAGTGGCTGCCGCTGACCCCCGCGACGACCGGCATGGCCAGCCTCGCGGAGGTGCTGGTCTTCGCGCGGCAGGCCGCCTCGGCGGTGGGGGCCACGACCATGGATCGCCCCGAATGGGTGGCGGTCAACCCCCGATGGGCAGAGGCCTATTGCTGCCTGACCAGCAACAAGGACCGCGGCCTGAAACCCAATGCGGGCGGGGATGACATGGCGGTGGGTGGCCCCAATCCCCGCGCGGCCAACCGCTATGGCCAGATCGTTCGCTGGCGTCCGGATGGTGGCGATCACGCCGCCGACGGGTTCCGGTGGGACCTTTATGTCATGGCAGGCAACCCGACGGTCCATGATGACGCCTATGCCGGGTCGGCCAACGTGACGGCGGGCAACATGTTCAACGCGCCGGACGGCATGGCCTTCGACACCGCGGGGCGTGTCTGGATCCAGACCGACGGCGATGACAGCGATGCCGGGGATTTCGCCGGGATGGGCAACAACCAGATGCTGGCGGGCGACCCCGTCAGCGGAGAGATCGCGCGCTTTCTCACCGGTCCAAAGGGGTGCGAGGTGACGGGGCTTGCATGGTCCGCCGACCGGCGGGCGATGTTCGTGGGCATCCAGCACCCCGACGCCCCGTTTCCGGACGGTCAGGGCCGGCTGCCGCGGTCATCGGTCATCGTCATCCGGCGCGAGGATGGCGGGCCGGTGGGCTGACCGCGCGTGGCGCGGGCGGCCCGCCCGGGGGTCAGAGCGATACGCCGGTGCCCTGCAGCACGCCGTGTTCCATCGCGTATCGTGTCAGTCCCGCCGTCGAACTGATGCCGAGCTTGCGCTTGATGTTCTTGCGGTGGGTCTCGACGGTGCGCACCGAAATGTCGAGCGCGTCGGCCACCTCCCTGTTGGAACGGCCCTGAGCGAGTTGCAGCAGTATGGTCTGCTCGCGGTTCGTGAGCTGGTCTCGGGTCACGCCGCCGTCGAGGTCGAGAGAGCCCTGCGCGCCGGTACACAGATATTGACGGCCCGACATCACGGCGTCGATCGCGTGCTTGATCTCCTCGGTCGGCACGTCCTTCAGCACGTAGCCCACGGCGCCGTGGCTGAGCGCGGAAGAGATGTACTCGGGGCTGTCGTGCATCGACAGGATCAGGATGCGGGTGCGCGGCCGCCGTTCGAGGATGATCTCGGTGGTCGACAGGCCGCCGAGCCCGGGCATGTTCAGATCGAGCAGGATCACGTCGGGGTCCAGCGTCTCGACACGATCGATGATCTCCTGCCCGGTGGCCAGCGTCGCGATCACCTCGACGTCGTCGTAGCCCTCCAGAACGGACTGGATTCCCTCGGCCACCATCGGGTGGTCATCGACGATGACAAGGCGGGCAGGCTGATCGGTCATGCGCTTGCCTTCGCGTTCGTGTCCGTGCGGTCCTCAGGCGGCAACAGGTGGGTGAGCGGCACCGATGCCTCGATGACCGTGCCGCCCTTGCTGGACAATATTCTGAGCGTGCCGTCAAGTTGTTCGATCCGTTCCTGCATGTTGCGAAGGCCGAGACCGCCGCCCGTGCCGACCGCCGGGACCTCGGTGGTGTCCAGCCCGCGGCCGTTGTCGGAAATCCGCAGCGTGGCGCCGCGGCTGTGCCCCCGCACATCGACCGCGACGCGCGTGGCGCCGGAGTGGCGCTCGACATTCGTCAGCGCTTCCTGCGCCACGCGGTAGAGCGCGATCTTGGCCTCCCCGTCGAGCCGGTTGCGGAAAACGACCGTGTCGAACGCGGTCTCGATGCCGGTGCGCTGGCCGAAATCCTCCACGAGCGCCTTCAGCGCGGGGCCGAGCCCGAGATCGTCCAGCACGCCGGGACGCAGGTCTCGGCTGATGCGGCGCACCTCCTGGATGGCGCCCGAGAGGTAGCCCATGCCCTTGTCGAGCGTGTCCACCGCGCCCGCGTCGCCCGCTTCCATCCGTCGCCGGGCGGTTTCCAGTGCGTAACGCACGCCCACGAGGATCTGGCTGATGCCGTCATGCAACTCGCGCGCCACGCGGCTGCGTTCCTCTTCCTGCGCGTCGAATATCCTCTGGGTCAGGCGCTTGAGCTTGGCGTCGGCAAGGCGCCGTTCGCGGATGTTGATGAAAAGCCCAGACGTGAAGACCAGCAGAAGCGCCGCGAAGGTAATGCCCCCGATCCACAGGAATGTTCGCTGCATCCGCGCCTCGACGCCGGCGCGCGCGGCGTTCACGGTGGAGGCGACATCGTCGATGAACACGCCCGTGCCCACGGCCCACCGCCAGTCCTGCAGGCCGGTCACGTAGGCGACCATCCGCGCCGTCTCGCCCGTCGACGGTTTGGGCCAGTCAAAGGAATGGTAGCCGCCGCCGCTGCGCGCGAGCCGGATCAACTCTTCCGTGACGGGCGTGCCATCGGCATCGGTCAGACCAAGCCAGTTGCGCCCGATCAGCGCCGTCCTGCGCGGGCTGACGAGGTTTTTGCCATCGTAATCGAAGACGAAGAAGTAACCGTCCTGACCGTAGAGCATCGCCGCCAGCATCCGCGTGACCTGCAGCTTGGCCTCGGCGTCGTCGGGCGCGGCGCGGCCATAGATATTGAAGAACGCCTTTCGCGCGATCGAGAGATAGTTCTTGAGCTCCGCGCGCTTGGCGGCGATCAGTTGCCGCTCGAGGTTGTGGATCTCACGCTCGGCCAGTTGGCGCGACTCCAGCGTGACGATCACCGAGACGAGCACCGCCCCCAGCACCAGCGGGAGCGTGGCCGTCAAAAAGAGCTTCTGGCCGTAATTGAGCGTCTTGAGAAAGCGCAAGGATCGCATGTCGGAACCGAATAAGGCGAATCGCGGCCAAATCCCACCCTCGCAATGGCGGTTGCGGCCACGGCGTGCGGGTTGCACGCCGCGTTCGGCCACGTGCCGGGCTTTCTACGCAGTACTAGGTATTCCCATGCCACGTGTTGCGCGCTAGTTTGCCCGAACTCGAAGCGATCCGCGCGCACGCGATGATACTGTGCGCGCTGCAACTGAACCGGGAGGAAACACCACATGGATCGTCGTTCATTTCTGAGGAATTCTGCTCTTGGCGGCGCCGCGGCGGCGGCATCGGGCCTGGCCGCGCCTGCCTATGCACAAGGCAAGCGCACGCTTACCATGGTCACCACTTGGCCGCGCGGCTTTGCCGGGGTGCATGACAGCGCGCAATACTGCGCAGACAGTATAACGGAGCTGACCGACGGCCAGCTTACCGTGGAACTCAAGGCTGCAGGCGAGCTTGTCGGCGCGTTCGAATCGTTCGACGCGGTCGCGGCAGGGCAGGCTGACATGTATCACGCGGTCGATTACTACTTCATGGGCCAGCACCCGGCGCTGTCATTTTTCAGCCAGGTGCCCTTCGGCATGACCTTCCAGGAATTCAACAACTGGTACTACCATGCGGGCGGCATGGAGCTTGCCGACAACCTCTACTCGATCTTCGGGCTGAAGTTCTTTCCCGCCGGCAATACCGGGCCGCAGTCCGGCGGCTGGTTCAACAAGGAGATCAACAGCCCCGAGGACTTCCAGGGTCTCAGGTTCCGCATGCCCGGACAGGGTGGCGAGGTGCTGGCCCGGCTGGACGCCAGTGTCCAGAACCTGCCCGGCGGCGAGGTCTATCAGGCGCTGTCCTCCGGGTCGCTCGACGGCACCGAGTGGATCGGCCCGTGGTCGGACGAGAAGGTCGGCTTCCAGGAAATCGCCAAGTTCTACTATACCGCCGGGTTCCACGAGCCGGGCCCGGTGCTGTGCCTCAACATGAACCGGCAGGTGTATGACAGCCTGACGCCGGCACAGCAGGCTGCCGTCGAGCAGACCGCCCGGGCCTCCAACAGCTGGACGATGTCGCTGTTCATGGCCAACAACGCGGCGGCGCTTCAGCGCCTGCAGTCGGGCGGGGTGCAGGTGCGCGAATTCCCCGACTCGGTGTGGGACGCCTTCGGCGCCGCGGCCGAGGAGGTCACGCGCGAACCCCTGGACGACGAGATCTACAAGGAATGCTACGATAGTTACATGGCGTCGCTCAAGAGTTCGGCCGCCTGGGGCAGCCGTTCCGAGGGCGAATTCACGCGCCAGCGTAACCGCGTCGTCGGCATCTGACCGGTACCGTGCCGCCGAGAAACAGGCGGACCCCGTTCCGGGGTCCGCCGACCGATGGGCCAGCGGCCCGCTGCATCAATAACCGGGGCACATGCCCAATGCTCTAGGGTTCGGGGGGAATGATGCTGGACGCCATCGTCTGGTTCTTCAAGAATATCGGCCTCGCCTTCTACAATTTCGGCTATGCCGTCACGCATCCGCAGCTCTGGCTCGACTGGTCGGACAAGGAAGCGGTCATGCGCTTCGTCTATTACGGCGGCTCGGTCGAGTTCTTCTTCGTGGTTTTCACCGCCTTCTTGGTGCTGACCGGCGTGGGGCTATGGCGCAATTCGGTGATGTGGGGCGTCGTCCGCGGGCTGGAGACGTTCGCGAACGCTGTCGGTCGGTTCTTTGCATGGGCGGGCCTGATCATGGTCGTCCAGCAGATCATCATCGTCTTCATCCAGCGGATCTTCGCCCGGCCCGACATCGTGCTGGGGTTCGGTATCCCGGTCGAACTGGACATCAGCTGGTGGGCGGAGGAACTCAAGCTTTACAACGCTTTGGTGGTGGCGCTGTGCTGCACCTATACCTTCGTGCAGGGGGGGCATGTCCGGGTCGACCTGATCTATTCCGCCGTGCGTTTCCGCACCAAGAAGGTCATCGACATGGTGGGCGCGCTGCTTTTCATGATGCCGGTCACGGTGCTGATCTGGCTTTACGCGTGGTTTTTCATGTGGCGCCACCTCATCGTGCCCAAGCCCTCGGCGTCGGACACGCTGGACAGGCTGCTTCTGAAATCCCGCGCCATGCGCTGGAACGTCGAGACGATCGGCTTCAGCCCGAACGGGTTCAACGGTTACTTCATTTTCAAGATCCTGCTGGTGGCGTTCAGCGCCATGGTTTTCCTGCACGCCGTGGCGTTCCTTTACCGCTCCTACCTGGAGTGGAAGGAAGGGCCGGAAAGCGAGAACAAGTACCTTGACAAGGACAGTCTCGGCGAGGGCCAAGAGGCCTTCGAGGGCACGCATTAAAGGGGGCAGGGCAGCATGCTTTTCGGACTAGACGGCGTCGAGATCGGCCTGATCATCGTGTTCATCTGCCTCTTCGGCAGCATCCTTTCGGGCTTTCCGGTGGCCTTTGCCATCGCCGGGGCGGGGTTGTTGTCGTTCGGCATCATCGCCGCGCTGGACAGCGCGGGGCTTCTGATCCACCAGGCGATCGACACCACGAGCGATGCCTACGACGCACTCGTGGCGTCGGGGGTGAAACCACAGACGATATCCATATTCCGATACCCGGATTTGCCACGCATCGCCGAACCGGTGTTCGAGCGCGGCTGGGAGATGGCGCTCGACCGCAATATCAGCTTCATCGTCAACCGCATGAACGAACGGGTCCTGGCGGGGCAGTCCATCGAAACGCTGCTGGCGGTGCTGATGTTCGTCATGATGGGCATCACGCTGGAGCGGTCCAACATCGCCGAGGACCTGCTGACGACCATGGCGCGGGTGTTCGGGCCGCTGCCGGGCGGTCTGGCCGTGTCTGTGGTGGTCGTTGGGGCGTTCCTGGCGGCATCCACGGGTATCGTGGGGGCGACGGTGGTGACGATGGGCCTGCTGAGCCTGCCAACGATGCTGCGCAACAACTACAGCCCCGAGATCGCAACCGGGGTCATCTCGGCCTCGGGCACGTTGGGGCAGATCATCCCGCCCTCGATCGTGATCGTGCTTCTGGGTACGCTGGCGGGCGATCTCTATTCCGCCGCGCAGGAGGACCGGGCGCAGGCCGCAGGCTGTACCGACGCGCTGACCTATCTGGGCGAGCCGGCGGTCGTTTCGGTCGGGACGCTGTTCCAGTCGGCCTTGCTGCCGGGCATCCTGCTGGCGCTGCTTTATGCGGGCTACGCGTTTTCCTACGCGTTGCTGAACCCCTCACGTGCGCCCGCGGTCGAACTGGGCGGCGGCGGTGGCGAGCCGCGCACCCGCGGCGAAACCTTCACGTGGTTCCTTGGCGTGCCGGTGGCGCTGATCGCGGGTCTGCTGCTGTTCGTGCAGATCGGAATCGTGGGATCGCAGAGCCTCGTGGTGGACACCTTTACCGATGCCGGCCAGACCGCCTCTTTGCGGACGAATGTCAGCGAAGAGTGCAAGGAGTCGATGATCGCACTGCACGGGCAAGAGGCCTGGGATGCCGCGGTGGCCGAGCAGGAACGCATCGAGGCGCAGGGCGGCGTGGCCGAGAGCACCCGGCTCAGCGAAGAGGAAATCGCCGAGAAGGTCGCCGAGAAAGAGGCCGCGGCGGCGCCCATAGGCACCGGTGTGGCCGTCATCATGCTGCTCCTCGGGCTCACGCTGGCGCTTGGCCGCGGGATCAAGCCCACGGCCAACCCCGCGCCGCTGCTCATCGGGGCGCTCGGTATCGTGCTGGGGCTCTTGGCGGACATCCTCTTGATCGCCCCCTCCATGAGTTCCGGCCTGACCACGGTGATCCTTGCCATTCCGTACGCCATGGCGCTCTACGGCGCGGCGCATGCGGCGGGCCGTCTGGCCCGCAACGACCTGATCCGGGTGGTTTTCCCGCCGCTGGTGCTTATCGTTGCGGTGCTCGGGTCGATCCTGGGCGGTATCACCAACCCGACCCCTGCGGCGGCACTGGGCGCGGGCGGCGCGATCATGCTGGCCGCCTACCGCAAGCTCAGGGAAAACAACGAGAGCGGCAGCGTCATCATCTGGGCGACGCTGGCCGTCATCCTGTCGATCCTGATCGGGATAAACTTCGATCTGCGCATCAACCAGGAGGATGTCGGTTTCGAAAGCTGGGTGGCGTTTCTCGTGGCCTATGCCTCGTACCTGTTCGCCGCCTTCGGCTTGCTCTATTCCTGCTACGTCCTCTTCCGCAAGGGCGTGCTGACCCCCGTTGTGCGCGAGACCGCCAAGGTCACCTCGATGGTGTTCACCATCCTGATCGGCTCGCAGCTGCTTAACCTCGTGGTCATCTCGTTCGGGGGCGAGCATTACATCCAGCAGTTCCTGCGCAGCTTCGACAACGAGTTCACGGTTTTCCTGCTGGTGATGCTGGTGCTGTTCATCCTGGGCTTCGTGCTCGATTTCCTGGAGATCATCTACATCGTCATCCCGATCGTGGGGCCGGTGATCTATGGTGGCACCTTCGACCCGAAATGGGTGACGATCATGATTGCCGTGAACCTGCAGACGAGCTTCCTCACGCCGCCCTTCGGTTTCGCGCTGTTCTATCTGCGCGGCGTGGCACCCAAGGAGGTGACGACGGGCCACATCTACCGCGGCGTGGCGCCCTTCGTCCTGATCCAGGTGGCGGGGCTCGCGATCCTGTGGTTTTTCCCGGACATCGTGACCATCGTGCCGCAGCTGATCGGGAACTGAACGGATCCCGGCCGCCGCGGAAGCATGAGCTTTCCGGCGGCCGGGCGGGGCCGCAGCGCCGGGCGTTCGGCCCCTGCAGGCTCAGATCAGCCTGAACCGGCCCGGGGCGCGGCGGTGCGTTCGGCCATCGCGGTGCGCCCCGCCCGATAGCAGGTTCATGGCCCTTTCGCTGCGCAAGCCGCGGCCGAGCTGCATGTAGTGGTCGGTATCGATCGATCCGTCGGGGCGGTATCTGATGCGCGGGGTCTCGGTCATCTCGGTTCTCCTGTCTCCGGTGTCTTTGCGCATCAAAGCACGGACGGGCGCGGTCGGCTTGAAGAGGTTCTTCGGAAAAGCTTTCGCTTTTCTTGCGGTTTGCTTGCCATTCCGCGGAATGGGGTTGCATCCGCGTCGCGCGGGCGCGTTACTTGGACCATGATCCACCGTTTCGCGGATTGCCAGATCGACACGGACCGCCGTGAACTCACCCGCGGCGGTGAGAGTGTGCATGTCGAGCCGCAGGTCTTTGAAATCCTGCTGCAACTCGTCCGTGCGCGCGGGAACGTGGTGAGCCGGGACAGGCTGATCGAAACGGTCTGGTCGGGGCTCAACGTGTCTGAGGCCACGGTCAGCGCGCGGATCAGCGCGGCGCGCCGGTCCGTGGGTGACGACGGGCGCCGCCAGCGGATCATCCGCACGGTGCCCAAACACGGCTTTCAGCTCAACGTGCCGGTCACGGGTGGGCAGGTCGCGCACGGCGCCGCGGCGGGGCAGGCCATGCCGCCGATCCGCTTCGCGCGATCCGCCGACGGCGCGTTCATCGCCCATGCCTGTCACGGGGCGGGCCCGCCGCTTGTCCGGGCGGGCCACTGGCTGTCGCATCTCGAGCTAGACTGGGGAAAGCCCGGTATGGCGGCCGATGCTCGACCGGCTTGGGCAGGCTTTCACGCTCTACCGATATGACCAGCGCGGCACGGGCTTGTCCACGCGGGACGTTGGCAACCTGACGCTTGATGCGTTTGCCGACGACCTGCGCGCGGTGGCCGATGCGAACGGGCTGGACCGCTTTGCGATATTCGCGGTGTCGCAGGCCGTGCCGGTGGCCATCCGGTTTGCCGCGCTGCATCCCGAACGGGTGAGCCGCATGGTGCTCTACGGCGGTTACGCGGTGGGGCGCGTGCACCGGCAGGTGGGCGGTGGCGAGGTTGACGAGGAGACCATTCTGGGCCTGATCCGCGCCGGCTGGGGCCGGGAGAAGGGCGCCTTTCTCAACGCCTTCACGTCCCTTTTCATGCCCGATGCGACGCCGCAGCAGGTCGAGAGCTTCGTGAACATCCAGCAGCAGTCGATCACGCCGGAAAAGGCGGCCATCCTGCGGCAGGCGGTCGACCGGCTGGTGGTGACGGAGGATCTGCCGAAGGTTCGCGCGCCGGTGCTGGTGGTGCACGCGCGTGACGACGCGATACATCCCATCTCGCAAGGGCGGTTGCTGGCGTCGTCACTGCCCGGCGCAGAGTTCATGACGTTGGAGTCACGCAACCACGCCATGCTCCCGGAGGAAGAGAGCTGGGTCCGTCTCATGCAGGCGGTGACGCGCTTCCTGCAACCGGAGCGCGGGGCGTGATCAGCCCGTTTCGCGGCGCATGGGGCGGCCGTCGGGCAGCGATATGTTGGCGACCTGCTCGGCGATCGGGTCGTTCGACAGCGGGTGCCGCTTGCAATCGAACTCGGCCGGGTCGCGCATTTTCTGCCACTCGCCGCTGGAATAGACCTCCAGCCCCGAAAAGGCGGCCTTGTATCCCATCTTGGGGCTGCCCGGTACCCAGTATCCGAGATAGACATAGGGCAACCCGGCGTCGCGCGCGACATCGACGTGGTCGAGGATGACATAGGTGCCCAGCGACTGCCGCGGCAGGGCGGGATCGTAAAACGAGTAAACCATGCTGAGCCCGTCATCCAGCACGTCGGTGAGGCAGACCGCCACCAGCTCGCCGCTTTCGGAATCGGTGTATTCCACCACGCGGGTGCGGATCGGCGTTTCCTCGATCATCGCGGCGAACTCGAAGGCGTCCATGTCCGCCATGCCGCCGTCGGCGTGGCGATCCTCGAGATAGGTGCGGAAAAGCTCGTACTGTTCTTCCGTGGCCCAGGCCGATGTGGCGCGCCGGTCAAGATGCCGGTTTCGGCGCAGCGTGCGTTTCTGGCTCTTGGAGGGGGTGAAATCGGCCACGTTGATGCGCGCGGACAGGCACGCCGCGCAATCCGCGCAGGACGGGCGGTAGAGCACGTTCTGGGATCGGCGGAAACCCTGTTTCGACAGGCTGTCATTGAGTTTCTGCGCCTGGTCGCCCTGAAGCGCGGTGAACAGCTTGCGCTCCATCCGGCCCTCGAGGTACGGGCAAGGCTGCGGCGCTGTGACGTAGAATTGCGGCGCAACGGGAAGCGTGTGGCGCATGGCGTCTCTTTTCAGCTCTTTCCTGCAGGAACGATAGCAACGAACCCCGCCCCCGCCAAGGGCCAAAGCAGGGTTGGATTTCAGTCGGTTGCGCGACGGTTCAGCGCAACGGTCCCGAGCAGGTGGTCGGTCAGCCCCTGGGCCCGCGGCGTGGTCAGCATCAGCACGACCGAGATGATCTGCAAGACGAATATCGCGCAGGAGATGGTGAAGCCAAGGGTGTGAAGGAAGGCCATCTGCAGATCAAAGCGCCGGCCCGTGATCGTGCGGAACTCGATCGCCACGAGCCACATTCCCCATGTTGCCGAGCCGCGCGCGATCGTCACCACGCGATAGGCAAAGCCCACGAGCAGAAGCAGCGCCGGGAAAAAGAAGATCCCGGCAAAAGCGGTGAACGGCAGGATCGCCAGGCACATCAGCGCCACCACAAGCGTGTCCACCACCCAGGCGACCAGACGCTTGGCCGGCACGTTGGCGAAGAATTCCGGTTGCGTGACGGGATCGGGGATATGCCAGCTGAAATCGCTCATCGTCGTGGTCCAGTAGCATGAATGTTCCGGCCCGGAAATGCCCGGGCCGGACGATCCGGCGTATCAGGCGCGCGTGCTGTCATGTTCCGCGCCGTCCTCCGGGGATGGCGTGGCGGATGCACGGGCGCGCTCTTCCATGAACTGGTCGAACTCGGCCTTGTCGCGGGCCTCGCGCAGCCTTTGCAGGAAGGACTCGAAGTTTTCCTGCTCGCGTTCAAGCCGGTCCAGCGTCTCTGCCTTGTAGGCATCGAAGGCGGAATTGCCGGTCGTGCGCGTCATGTGCAGGCGGCCCTGCCCGCGGCTGTGATGCTTGGACGAACAAACCATTTTCTTGCTCCATATCATGTAGGCGAGAAGGGCGAGGCCGAGCGGCCAGAACAGGACGAAGCCGAGGACCATGGCGGCGATCCAGGCGCCCTTGCCCTTGTCATCCAGCCAATGTTCGGCCCGGGCCAGCCAGCCCGTGACGGCGGGTCGGGTGGAATAGGCGGCGGTGTTCATGTCGCGATGTCCTTTCATCGGTGGGTTTTGACGGTCGGAACTCAATGTGAAAAGTATTCACATAGATGCACATCGGTATTCACCCGTCCCGCCGCAAGAGGGTATGTGAATAATTTTTACATTTCTTGGCGGATGTCTGCGTTCAAACGGTGAAATACCCCTCGACCGCGCCGGAAAGGCGCAGCAGGTCCGCGGGCGTGATCGGGAAGACATGACGCGGCGTGCCTGCCGCGGCCCAGACCGTTTCGAAATCGTGCAGCCGCGGATCGAAAAAGGCGCGCGGCGGGGTGAGGTGGCCCACCGGTGCGACCCCGCCGATGACGAAGCCGGTCTGCGCGCGTATGAGGGCGGCATCGGCCTTTCCAAGTGGCTCGCCGGCCAGCGTGCCGGCCTTGGCCTCGTCCACGCGGTTGCCGCCGGCGGTAATGAACAGGATGGCGGCACCGCTGTCAGCGCCCCGGAAAATGATCGATTTCGCAATCTGGTCCGTCGTACATCCCACCAGCCCGGCGGCCATCTCAGCGGTATTGGCCTGCCCGATCTCGACGGGCGCGCTATCGATCCCGCCATCATGCAGCGCACGGACAACGCGCTTGACGCTCTTGGACATGGCTGTGCGTCCTCCCCTCGTCGATTGCGCGGAGTGTTCCATCCCCGCCCGCCATTGACCAGCCCCCGGTGCGCTGTATCACTGGCGACATGAGTTTCGTTTCCCGAATGACACGCTGCCCGCGCCCCTTTGACCCGCTGGCGGGACAGGAGGCGCGCGCGCTGTTTCCCGGCATGGCGCCGCAATTGGCGGAGCTGGTGGAGGGCGCGGCCGGCTGTAGCCCGTATATCAGGACGCTGTGCGAGGCCGAGTCCGCGTGGTTGCCCGACGCGCTGGACAGGCCCGAGGCCGCGCTGGACACCGTGCTGTCCGAGCTCGCGGATCTGTCGCCAGATGCCGTTCCCGCGGCGCTGCGTCGGGGCAAGCGGCGGGTCGCGCTGTTGGTGGCGTTGGCCGACCTCGCCGGCGTCTGGCCGCTCGAAGAGGTGACGGGGGCGCTGACCGGCTTTGCGGATCGCGCGGTGGACGTGGCACTGCAAGAGGCGCTTGCGCGGGAAATCCGGCGCGGCAGGCTGCCCGGCGCGGGGCAGTCCGACACCGCGCATGGCGCGGGGATGGTGGTTTTCGCCATGGGCAAGATGGGGGCTGGGGAACTGAACTACAGCTCCGACATCGACCTTGTCTGCCTGTTCGACGAAACCCGTTTCCGGGAAGAGGACATGCAAGAGGCGCGCGCCGGATTTGTCCGTGCCACGCGCCGGATGGCGGCGACGCTGAGCGACCGCACCGGGGATGGATACGTCTTTCGCACCGATCTGCGCCTGCGTCCCGATCCCTCGGTCACGCCGGTCTGCATGGCCATGGCGGCGGCGGAAACCTATTACGAAAGCCTCGGCCGGACATGGGAGCGCGCGGCCTACATCAAGGCGCGGCCCTGCGCGGGTGACATCGCCGCAGGCGAGCGGTTCCTGGACACGCTCAGGCCCTTCGTGTGGCGGCGGCACCTCGATTACGCGGCGATCGAGGACGCCCACAACATGCGGCTGAGGATCCGTGCGCACAAGGGGCTCGGCGGCCGGCTGGCGCTGCCGGGGCACGACATGAAACTCGGCCGCGGGGGTATCCGCGAGATCGAGTTCTTCACACAGACGCGGCAGCTCATCTCCGGCGGGCGCGATCCCGACTTGCGTGTGCGTGGAACGGTGGAGGGGCTGGCGCGGCTGGCCGGCAAAGGCTGGGTGCCTCAGGACGCGGCGGAAATGCTGACCGCGCATTACCGGTTTCATCGCGAGGTCGAGCACCGCCTGCAGATGCTGCGCGACGCGCAAACCCATGCGCTGCCGACCAGCGAGGAGGAGTTCGAGCGGCTCGCCGCGTTCATGGACCGTGACCGTGCCGAGCTGGAGGAGGAGCTTCGCCATCGCCTGACGGAGGTTCACGAGACGATCGAAAGTTTCTTTTCCCCCGAGGACGGGGGCGGCGGCGCCACCGAACCAGACGCTGACCTCGACCCCGATATCATCGCGCGCTGGCCCAGCTACCCGGCCCTCAGGTCGAGCCGCGCCGTCGAGATATTCAATCGCCTGCGGCCGGACATCTTGTCGAAGCTGGCCCGATCGGTCGATCCCAACGAGGCCTTGCTGGCCTTCGACGGTTTCCTGGCCGGGCTGCCGGCGGGTGTGCAGCTTTTCTCGTTGTTCGAGGCGAATCCGCAGCTTGTCGACCTTCTGGTGGATATCGCCGGCACCTCGCCCGCCTTGGCCGCGCACCTGTCGCGCAATGCCGGCGTTTTCGACGCGGTGATCGCGGGGGATTTCTTTGCCCCGTGGCCTGGGCGCGCCTCGCTGGAGGCGGCGCTGGCCGACAGGATGTCGCGTGAAGACGATTACGAACGCAAGCTCGACGCCGCCCGCCGCTGGTGCAAGGAATGGCATTTCCGCATCGGCGTGCATCATCTGCGCGGCCTGATCGGTGCCGATGATGCCGGGGCGCAGTATGCCGACCTTGCCGCGGCGGTGCTGGGGGCGCTCTGGCCGGAGGTGATCGCGCAGTTCGCGCGCAAGCACGGCACGCCGCCGGGGCGCGGGGCGGTGGTGCTGGGCATGGGGTCGCTCGGCGCCGGCAAGCTCAACGCCACGTCTGATCTGGACCTCATCGTGCTGTATGACGCCGACGGCGCGGAAAGCTCCAATGGGCGCCGTCCCCTGGGGGTGCGGGCCTACTACGCGCGCCTGACGCAGGCGCTGATCACGGCGCTGACCGCGCCCATGGCCGAGGGCCGGCTCTACGAGGTGGACATGCGTTTGCGCCCTTCCGGGAATCAGGGGCCTGTGGCCACGGGGTGGGCGGCGTTCCGCAATTACCAGCGCGAGGAGGCGTGGGTTTGGGAGCACCTTGCGCTGACGCGGGCGCGGGCGATCGCGGGCCCCGAGGCCCTTGCACGGGATTTCGAATCTTTCCGCACGGACTTGCTGAGCGAAAAGGGCGGACGCCAAAGGGTGCTGGCCGGGGTGGCGGACATGCGCCGGCGCATCGCGGCGGCCAAGCGCCCGGATGGGCCGTGGGACCCCAAGATCGGGCGCGGCCGCCTGCAGGAGATCGAACTCGTCGCGCAGGCCGGCAGCCTCATGGCCGCCGAACCCGGGCGCAGCGTTGGCGAGGGGCTCGGCGCGTCTGTCGCAATTGGCTGGCTGGATGACGCGGACAGGGCGGCGCTTGACCGCGCTTACGGGCTTTGCTGGGCCGTGTTGCAGGCGGCGCGTCTGCTTGGGCAGAAACCGCTTGAGCCGGACAGGCTGGGCGAGGGGGCGGTGTCCTTCCTGCTTAGGGAAACCGGCGCCGACACGCTGGAGGACGCCGAGAGCGCGCTTTCCGCGGCGACGGGTGCCGCGGCCGAGGTGATCGACACGGCGCTTGCGCCGTATCTGGAGGATGGGCATGACGAGGGAGCGTGATCCGCTGGACCCCAAGGGGCTGATCCGGGAATCCTACCGCATAGACGGCATCAGCGAGGGTGAATGCCGATCAATCTTTCTTGACTGGGCGCTGTCTCTGCCGGACGGGCGGGACAGCCGCGCGGCGATAAATACGCTTCTGTCCCGTCACGCGGACGCCGCGCCGGACCACCCGATGACGCGGGTTCTGCGCGAAGGGCGCGAGACCGCGGACCGCCCGCGCCGTCGCGGAGGATGGCGCTCGCGCGGGCGGGGCGGTTAGCGGGACCGCGCGGCGCGGTTACCGAGAGCCCGCGCAAGAGAAAAAGATTTCCCTTCCGAAGAAATCGCCGGCGGCGGGGCGCGCGGGCAGGGCGTGGGCGAATTCTCATCAAAGAGCAAATGTTGCCGAAAATCCGCCAAAATTCAACGCCATGCCTGACCTGACGAAGGGCAGACCCGCGGTCAACATCATCAATCGAAACGCAAGCGGGCAATACAGGAGGCGAGACATGAACACGCTCAAGCTGATCACCGCGCTGACCGCCGGGCTGGCGCTGACCGCTTGCGGGCAGGCACCGCTCGAGACGGCCTCGCGGAACGCGCCCGCCCCGTTGCCGTCCGACGCCGCGGGGACACTGACGCAGGAGGCCCGGTCGCAGGCCGAGACGGCCAGCTATGACGTGGTGGATGTGCGGGTAACCGTCCCGCGGACACTCGAAGTGTCGGAGGCCAACCGGTTCTACCCCGGCGGGGATATCGTCTGGCGCGAGGACCCCCCGGGGGACCGGCATGCGCAGGTCAGGAAGATCGTGGAGGACGCGATGCGCAAAGGCGCGCGCGCGTCCGGGGCCGGGGACGTTCCGGTTGTGCTTGACGTCGAGGTGACGCGCTTCCACGCGCTGACGGAAAAGGCGCGCTACACCGTCGGCGGGGTTCATGCCCTGCAATTCAACATGCAGCTGCGCGACGCCGAAACAGGCGCGCCGCTCGGCGAGCCGCATTTCGTCAAGGCCGACTTCAAGGCGCTCGGCGGGCAGGCGGCCGTGCGCGCCGAACAGGCGGGTCTGACCCAGAAGAAGCGCATTACCGACCATCTGGCCAACGTGATCCGCACCGAACTGACCAGCCCCGGCGGCTACCGTGCCGCCAATCTGGGCCTGATGGGTGCGCTCAACCAACTCTGAGCTTTCCCGCCCGGAGCAAACGGCTTAAGGGGACGGCATGACGCCGCCCCCTTTGCCCGTCATCCGGCTGAAGCCCAAGGCCAACGCCCGTGCGATCCGTCACGGCGCGCCATGGGTCTATGACAACGAGATGGTCACCGACCGCCGCACGAAGAAGCTGGCCCCGGGCAGCATTGCCGTGCTTCAGGATGCCGGGCGCGAGCCGCTGGCGCTGGTGGCGGTCAACCCCGGCTCGCGCATCATGGCGCGGGTGTTGGAGCGTGACGTTCAGGCGCATATCGGTACGGACTGGCTGCGCGCCCGTCTCGCGGCCGCGCTGGAGCTGCGCCAGCGGCTTTACGACCGCCCGTTCTACCGGCTCGTCCATGCCGAGGGCGACGGCCTGCCGGGCGTGGTGATCGATCGTTTCGGCGCCACCGCCGTGATCCAGCCGAACGCGGCATGGGCCGAGACAATGTTGCCGAAGCTCGTGCAGGCGCTGCAGGAGGTCACCGGCGTCACCACCGTTCTCAAGAACGCGACCGGCCGCGCGCGTGCCCTCGAAGGGCTGGACGATGCCAACGTTACCCTCGCGGGCACTGCGCCGGCGGCGCCGGTCGAGGTCGCGATGAACGGTGCGACCTATCTTGCCGACCTGACGAGCGGGCAGAAAACCGGGCTCTACTACGATCAACGCCCCAACCACGGCTTTGCGGCGCGGCTCTCAAGGGGCGCGCGCGTGCTTGACATGTTCTCGCATGTCGGCGGGTTTTCTCTCGCCGCGCTGGCCTGCGGGGCGGAGCATGCGCTGGCCGTGGACGGCTCGGCCCCGGCGCTGGAGCTGGCGCTGTCCGGCGCGGCGCGGACGGGCGCGGCCAGCCGGTTCGAAACCCGCAAGGGCGACGCTTTCGATGTTCTGGCTGCGCTGGAAGCGGAGGGTGCGCGCTTCGACGTCGTTGTTTGCGATCCCCCGGCCTTTGCACCGTCGCGACAGGCGCTGGAGCCCGGGCTGCGCGCCTATGAACGGGTGGCGCGGCTGGCGGCGCCCCTCGTGGCCGAGGGTGGCGTGCTGGGGCTTTGCTCCTGTTCGCACGCGGCCGATCTGGGCCGGTTCCGCGCTGCGTGCGTGCGCGGGATCGGACGGGCAGGGCGGGCGGGGTCGCTGATCCATACCGGCTTTGCAGGCCCCGACCATCCCCAGCACCCGCACCTGGCCGAAACGGCCTATCTCAAGGCGCTTTTTTTCCGGTTATGAGGGCCTTGCTCGACACCTGCGTGATTTATCCCACGGTGATGCGTCAGATGCTTCTGGGCGTGGCGGCGCGCGGGGCCTTCACGCCGCTATGGTCGGCCCGGATCATCGCCGAGTGGCAAAGGGCTGCGCAAAAGCTGGGGCCGGAAGGCGCGGCGCAGGCCCGGGCGGATGCGGTTTGGCTGGAGCGGGACTGGCCAGACGCCGAGGTGGGCTGGCCGCCCGCGCTGGAGCGGCGCCTGTGGCTGCCCGACCCGTCGGATATCCACGTGCTGGCCGCGGCAGTGTCGGGATCGGCCGACGTGATCGTGACGCTCAACGCGGGCGATTTCCCCCGCGGTGTGCTGGCCGAGGAGGGGCTGTCGCGTGCCGATCCCGATGCCTTGCTGCTTGGGATATGGCAGTCGCGGCCGGACATGGTGCGCGAGGTGGCGGAAAACGTGCTGGCCGAGGCCGATCGCCTGTCCGGCCGGTCCTGGAAGATGCGCGCCCTGCTCAAGAAGGCGCGCCTGCCGCGGCTGGCCAAGGCTCTGGCCGGGCCTGGCGCCGACCGGTAGCTGCCGGATGGGGCCGCAATGCCGCCTGAGGGGCGCCAGCCCTTGGGGCGCAGGCCTTTCGGGCCTTGCTGTTGTTTCTCTTCGGGTAACCCGACCCCGGACCATGGGGCAGCAGGGCGTGGCATCGTGTCGGCGTGCCGGTCGTGCGCTCAGCTCTCCGGGATCGCCCCCCACTTGCGCTCCAGTTTCTCGATCGCGGCGATGCGTTCCGCGGTCTTGGGGTGACTCATCAGCCATGCCGGCATGGCGCCCGCGCGTGACTGCGTGAGTTCCTCAAGCTTGGCGAATAGCGATTTCTGGGCGCCTGTCCCGATCCCCGCCTTGGTCAGCAGCGCGGCGGCGTATTCGTCGGCCTCGTACTCGTCACCGCGCGACAGCCGGGCCGCCAGCAGCGTGGTCAGACCGTTGGCGATCCAGACCCCGATGCCGGGCAGGAAGCGGCTGAGGATCATCGCGAGCGCCGTCCGCAGGGCATTCTGACCCGAGAAATCGATCATGCGCCGCCTTGCATGGCCAAGCGCCACATGCCCAAGCTCGTGCGCGATGACGCTGGCCATCTCCTCGGCCGAGATCTCGCCCTGCTGGAACTTGCGATAGAAACCGCGGGTGATGAAGATCCGTCCGTCCGGGGCGGCCAGACCGTTGACCGGGTCGATCTCGTATATGTGCACCTTGATCCGGGGCAGGTCGAGCGCGCCGGCCATGCGGTCGGTCAGTTTCTTGAGACGGGGGTCGGCCAGCTCGGTCGAACGCTGGTCGAGCTCCCGCTTGGTGCGCCACACCGAGAAGCGGTACATGCCAAGGGCATAGAGGATCGCCAGCAGTATCGGGGTGAACTTGAGCATGATGCGAATATGGGGCGGCGCGTGGCACGGGGCAAGCTGCGTCTTGCAGGAATGCCCCGCGCCACCGGGACGGGCGGCGCCGGCACCGGCTAGCGCACCAGCAACTCCAGCGGTTGTCGCGAGAGCCTTTCCACGCCCGTTTCCGTCACGAGGACGGTATGGCCCGGGCACATGGCAAGGCCAGCCTCGTGATCCATCAGGATCATGTGCAGGAAGAACACTTGCCCGGCCTGCATGACCTGCGGGTTGCCCTCGTAGAACATGGGAAAATCCACCCATATGGGCGTGAACGCCGCCCCCATCCCGTAGCCGCAGGCCTGCATCCGGGCATGTGACAGGCCATGCGCGTCGAACACGCGGGCATGGGCGTCGAAAACCTCGCCCATCGGCCGTCCGGGGCGGATCGCGGCCTCGCAGGCCTCCAGCGCCTCGGTCGCCGCGGCATGCATGCGGCGCTGCGCGTCGCTTGGTCGGCCGATGATCACGGTGCGCATCATCGCCGCGTGGTAACGCGCGTAGGCGCCCGCCCATTCCAGCGTCATCTGGTCCTGCGCGTCCAGATGACGCCGGCCGGAGTGATAGCGGCACAGCAGCGCCTGCGGACCCGAGCCGAGGATGAACTCGTTGCCCGCGTAATCGCCGCCCCCGCGCAGCACCGCGCCCTGCATGGCCGCGAGGATTTCGCCCTCGAACGCGCCGGCGCGTGTCTCGGCCAGCCCCGCATCGAGCGCGTCGTCGGCCAACGCGGCGGCGCGGCGGTGCATGGCGATCTCGGGCGCGCTCTTGACCCGGCGCAGGGCGGCGACGAGATCGGAGCGATCCTCGATGCCCGGCAGGGCGGCACGCAGGCGCCGGCCGTTGTGATCGGTCAGGCCGGCGGTGCGCGATTCGTAGCCCAGCCTGCCCCGGGCGACGCCGAGTTCAGACAGCAGGTTGCGCAGGTGGTCTGCGGGGTCGGACCCCTCGTATTCGGGCCATACATGCACCTGATCCTCCCGCAACGTCGAGGTCAGCAGCGCCTGCAGGCGGTCGGGTTTACGGGTGAGCAGGTGCAGCTCTCCGCGCGCCGTCAGCACCAGCGCCTGGAACATGGCGAAACCGAAGGTGTCATGCCCGCACAGCCAGTACTGGCTTTCGGGGGCGAACATCACGAAGGCGTCCAGCCCGGCCTGATGCACCGCGCGCGCCGCGCGATCCTGGCGCGCGGCGTATTCTTCGGCATCGAAATGGAATGGCATGGGTATCTCCGGGTCCGTTTGCGGAACTGGAAACCGGATCATGGATGCGGGCAAGCATTTCCTTGGCCGCGCCCGCCGCGGTCTTGCGCGAAATCAATGCCGCAATGTGGCCACGGGGTAGTCTGCATCCCATGGCAGCGGGAAGGACGGCATGAAGCTTCTGGTTGGCTACGCCACGAGCGAGGGGCAGACGCGCAGGATCGCGCGGCACGTTGCCGACCGGCTTGCCGGCGGCGGCAACGTGGTGGAACTGCTGAACCTGTCGGAGGCAGAGGATATCGAGCTGGACCGGTTCGACCGGGTGATTATCGCGGCCTCTCTCCACGTCGGTCATTACCAGCGCTGCGTGTCGGAATTCGCGGCCGCCCGCGCGGAGACGCTGAACCGGATGCCCACGCTGTTCCTGTCAGTGTCGCTGGCGGCGGCGGGTCACGAGGCCGACGACTGGAAGGCCCTCGACCGTATCCTTGCGGAGTTCACGGAGGCCACCGGCTGGACGCCGGGCCGCGTGGCACAGGTGGCCGGAGCCTATGCGCCGTCGCGCTACGATGTTTTCCGCCGCTTCATCATGCGCCGAATCATCGCCGCCAAGGATCCCGGCGCCGACCCCGATGCCGATCACGAGTACACCGACTGGGCGGCGCTCGATGCGGCGCTGGACGACTGGCTCGGGACATGAGGCTACGGGCGGCCGCTGTCGCGTGACGGGCAGGGGTGATCGACAGGCAGGGGGATCACCCAGAGCAGCTCGCCCCGCCGAGCACGCAGAACTTGGCGCAATGGGGGTGGTTGAGGGCCACGTCGCGCTCGGCCTCTTCCAGCGTTTCGCCCATCTCGAACGCCGGATCGTAGGGGATGAGCGTGCAGGACAGCACCGTGGGCCGCGCCGCGCCCTTGCGCTTGACCACCATGCGCGAGGAGGCGCACATAACGTCGCCCGGCGACTTTCCGAGTATGTCCCAGCAGGCCGTCGTGATCTCGGGGACTTCGGCCGTGTCGTCCATCTCGGGGAACAGGACGGTCTCGTCCGGCGCGTCGGCGTCGATGTCGAAGCCGTGCGCGGCATAAAGCTGGCGGTAGCCCTCGCGTGCATCAGCATCGGATTCGCCCCAGACGGTCCGGCCCGCAACGGTCATCCTGATCGCGTTGTCGCGCAGCCAGCACATCCCCGACAGCGTCTTGGCAAAGGCGCCGTCACCGCGTTCGGCGTCGTGCAGGCGTTCGGACCAGTGATCGACCGAGATGCGCAGCGTCAGCTTGTCGCCGAATTCCCTGCGAAGTGCGGCCAGCTCGGCCCGCACCCGGGGGCGCATCATCGGGCGCATGGCATTGGTCAGGATCAGCACCTCGAACCCCCGTTCCAGCGCCGCGCGGGCCATGGCGCACATCTGGGGGTTCATGAAGGGCTCGCCGCCGGTAAAGCCGATCTCGCGCACGGGCCAGCCGCGCGCCGCCACCTGGTCGAGGAAATCGCACACCTCCGCGCTGGTGATATAGACCAGCGCATCGTTGGTTGGGGAGCTGAGGATATAGCAGTTGCTGCACTCGATGTTGCACAGCGTGCCGGTGTTGAACCACAAGGTTTGCGGCGCCTCCAGCGCCACGCGCGCCCGGGGCTGGCCATCGGCGGTGACGTCGGGGTTGTTGAACTTGCCGCTGTTGGCCGGGGACTCTGGGGTGTCCTTCATGGTACCTTCCGGAAATTCCTTTGCCTGCCGGGGGTAACGCGTCATCCCTTGCAAGAAAAGTCCGCCACGGGCTGGTGACGGCTTTGTGATGGCGGCATACTGTGCGCGCCGGACCGACGGTCGCGGGACGGCGAAAGAGGAGGGGTAATGGTTTCGCGTGTCATTCCGGTCGAGCCGTTCGACCTCGTGATCTTCGGCGGGACGGGTGATCTGGCGCGGCGCAAGATCCTGCCGGCGCTCTACCGGCGCTACTGCGCGGGGCAGATCGCGGGGGATGTCCGTATCACCGGCGCGGCCCGCGCCGAAATGGACGACACCGCCTACCGCGATTTTGCCCGCCGCGCCATCGCGCAGGCTGATCCCGGGGCCGCGCAGGACAGCGGCGCGCTGGAGGCGTTCCTGGAGCGTGTCGACTACGTGGTGGTCGATGCCACCGGGGATACCGGGTGGGAAAAGCTGTCCGGCGCCAGCCGGCCCGGCCGGATCCGTGCCTATTACTTTTCCGTCGCGCCCGGGCTCTTCGGTCCACTGGCCGAACGGCTGCACGAACATGGGCTGGCCGACGATACCGCGCGCATCGTGGTGGAGAAGCCCTTCGGCCGGGACCTTTCGAGCGCCAAGACCCTGAACCGCGTGCTTGCCACGCAGTTCACGGAGTCGCAAATCTACCGGATCGACCATTACCTGGGCAAGGAAACGGTGCAGAACCTGATGGCCATCCGGTTCGGCAACATGCTGTTCGAACCGCTTTGGAACAGCCAGTACGTGGACCATATCCAGATCACCGTGGCCGAGGAGGGCGGCGTCGAGGGGCGGGGCGATTACTATGACCGCGCGGGCGCGATGCGCGACATGGTGCAGAACCACCTGATGCAGCTGTTTTGCCTGATCGCCATGGAACCCCCGGCGAAATTCAACCCCGACGCGGTGCGCGACGAGAAGCTCAAGGTGATCCGCGCACTGGACCCGGTGGGGCCCGACGACGTGGTGCGCGGACAGTACGAGGGCACGGCCGACCAGCCAGGATATCTCAACGAGGTGGGAAACCGTGACAGCACGACCGAGAGCTTCGTGGCGCTGCGCGCGGAGATCAGCAACTGGCGGTGGGCCGGCACGCCCTTTTACCTGCGGACGGGCAAGCGGCTGAGGGAGCGGACCAGCGAGATCGCCATCGTGTTCAAGGATGCGCCCCATTCGATCTTCGGCGAAAAGGCGGGGCGGCACCGCAACATCCTGACCATCCGGCTGCAGCCCAACGAGGGGATCGAGCTTGGCGTCACGATCAAGGAGCCGGGCCCGGGGGGCATGCGGCTGATCGACGTGCCGCTGGACATGACCTTCGCCGAGGCTCTCGGGCCGGAAGAAGCGGATTTTCCCGACGCCTATGAACGGCTTATCATGGACGTTATACGTGGCAACCAGACCTTGTTCATGCGCGGGGACGAGGTCGAGGCCGCATGGGCGTGGACCGATGCGGTCATCGCCGGTTGGGAGGAGCGCGGCGACTCCCCCCTGCCATACGCGGCGGGCAGTTCCGGCCCGGAGGACGCGCTGATGCTGATGCACCGCGACGGGCGGCGCTGGCGGGAGATCAAGGCATGAACTTCATCGACTACGCCGATTCCGACCTCATGGCGGTTCACCTTGCCAACACCCTTGCCGGCGAGCTGACGGCGGCGCTGGAACACAAGGAGCGTGCGCTTTTCGTGGTGCCGGGGGGCACCACGCCGGGCATGGTCTTCGACAGCCTGTGCGACGCGGATCTCGACTGGTCGCGCGTCGATGTCCTGCTCAGCGACGAACGCTGGCTGCCCGAGGTGCATGTGCGTTCCAACACGCGGCTGGTGCGCGAGCGGTTGCTGACGGGGCGTGCCGCGCGGGCGCGCTTCCTGCCGCTCTATGCCGGTCCGGAACCGCCCGAGCAGGTGCTTGCCGAACTGGAATCCAACATCGCGCCCGCATTGCCGATCGATGTCTGCCTGTTGGGCATGGGCACGGACATGCATACCGCCTCGCTCTTTCCCGGGGCGGACAATCTCGAGGCGGCGCTTGATCCGCAGGCGCCGGTGCTCATGCCCATGCGCGCAGCGGAGGCCCCGGAGCCCCGGATCACGCTGACGGCGCGCGTGCTGGCCGGGGCGCTTGCACTGCATGTCGTCATCACCGGCGCGGCGAAACGCGCGGCGCTTGAACGGGCCCGGTCGCTGGAACCGGCGACAGCGCCCGTGGCGGCGGTGCTGGACGAGGCGACAGTGCACTGGGCGCCATGAGCCGGCGGTGGGCATGGCCGCCCGATTTCCAAAGAACCTGACGCGATTCGAAAGGGCGATCCATGTGGGATGATCTCAGAACGCTGACCGGCGCGCGCATCGCCGAGCTGCTGGATGACGAGGGGCGTGCAGAGGCGTTCTCGGTGAGCTTCGACGGGATGCTTTTCGACTATGCAAAGACGTCCATGACCGCCGCGGCGCGGTCGCGTCTGCTGGACCTGGCGGCGGCGCGCGGGGTCGCGGCCCGGCGGGACGCCATGTTCGCGGGTGATCCCGTCAATGAAACCGAGGGGCGGGCGGTGCTGCACACCGCGTTGCGCAACCTGTCCGGCGGGCCGGTCGAGGTGGATGGTCAAGATGTCATGCCACAGGTGCGCGAGACGCTTGCCCGGATGGAAACGTTCGCGGCCGACGTGCGCGCGGGCCGGTTCCGTGGCGCCGGCGGTCCGATCACGGACGTGATCAACATCGGTATTGGCGGGTCCCATCTGGGCCCCGAGATGGGAACGCGGGCACTGGCACCTTACCATGACGGTCCGCGTTGCCACTTCGTATCCAACGTGGACGGGGCCGACATCGCAGATACTTTGCGCGGCCTGGACCCTGCCACGACACTGGTGATCGTGGCGTCCAAGACCTTTACCACCATCGAGACGATGACCAACGCCGCCACGGCGCGCGAGTGGATGGCCGCCTCGGTGGCGGAGCCCGCGGCACAGTTCGCCGCCGTCTCGACCGCGCGGGACCGGACGGCGGAGTTCGGCATCGCGCCGGAGCGGGTGTTCGGGTTCGCCGATTGGGTCGGCGGGCGCTATTCGATGTGGGGGCCGATCGGACTGCCCTTGATGATTGCCATCGGCGCGGCGGATTTCCGCGCCTTCCTGCAGGGGGCGGAGGCGATGGACGGCCATTTCCGCAACGCGCCGCTGGACGAAAACATGCCCGTCATGCTGGCACTTGCGGGGATCTGGCACCACCAGGTATGCGGCCACCCAAGCCGCGCGGTTCTGCCCTATGACCAGAGACTGGCGCGGCTGCCTGCCTATCTCCAGCAACTGGAAATGGAGAGCAACGGCAAGCGCGTGACCATGGCCGGCGCGGTGCTGGAGGGGCCCGCCGGGCCCGTCGTCTGGGGCGAGCCGGGCACGAACGGCCAGCATGCCTTCTACCAGCTGATCCACCAGGGTACGCAGGTCGTGCCTTGCGAGTTCATGGTGGCGGCAAGGGGGCACGAGCCCCGGCTTGCCCATCACCACCGTTTGCTGGTGGCCAATTGCCTGGCGCAGTCAGAGGCGCTGATGCGGGGGCGCACCATGGACGAGGCGCGCGCCCTGATGGCGCAGGAGGGGCACGAGGGCGATGAGCTCGAGCGTCAGGCGGCACACCGTGTCTTTCCCGGCAACCGCCCGTCGACGACGCTGGTCTATGACCGGCTCACACCCCGGCGGCTGGGACAGGTTCTGGCGCTGTACGAACACCGCGTTTTCGTGGAGGGGGTCATGCTCGGCATAAATTCCTTCGACCAGTGGGGGGTGGAACTCGGCAAGGAACTGGCCAAGGAAATCGCGCCGTTGCTCAGCGATCCGGCGGATGCGGCGGCACGCGACAGCTCAACCCGGCAGCTTCTGGGCTACGTCCGCGAGGTGGCCGAAGAGTGAAAGGCCCGGAATGCCGATCGCATTCCGGGCCGCGGATTCGGTGGCCGCACTCGTTACCACGCGACACCATGCACAAGCGTGCACGCATACCATGGCGCACCGAACCCGGTATGCCGGGGAAAAGGGCAAACCCCGGCATGTCCGGCACGAGACAGAAGGGGATACGCCCTGCGCTGCTCTGTCCGCAGGGGCGCCTCGCGCCGTGTTCCGGCCCGCGGCCATGCCGGGACCACGCGAAGGTATCGCCGGCGTGAAACAAGGCTGCGGGCCGTGCAGAACGTGGCATGGCCCTATTTGGGCACGAGCACGCCATTGACCACGTGGATGACGCCGTTCGACTGGTCCACGTCGGAAATGGTGATGCGCGCCGCATTGCCGGATTCGTCGTAGATGTAGAGCTCTCCGCCCTTGATCTGCGCCGAGAGCGCATCGCCTGAAACGGCCTCGAAATGGTAGAAATTGTCGGGGCTGTTCATGGCCTGGCTGCGGATCTGCGCGGCGGTCCAGTCGCCCGCGACGACGTGGGCGGTCAGCACCTTTTGCAGCATCTCCTTGTTCTCGGGCTTGAGCAAGGTGTCGACGGTGCCGGCGGGCAGCTTGCCAAAGGCCGCGTTTGTGGGGGCGAACACCGTGAACGGCCCCTCGGCGTTGAGCGTGTCCACCAGCCCCGCGGCCTTGACCGCGGCAACCAGCGCCGTGTGGGCCTCGGAATTGACGGCGTTCTCGACGATGGTCCTGTCGGCGTACATGGGGGCGCCGCCCACCATGGGGTTGGCCGCCGGCGCCGCCGTGGCCATCAGTGTCGCGGCCGCCGTCGCGGCGAGTGTCGTTTTGAAACGCATGATTGTTATCTCCGTTTGCTTCGCTGGCCCCGCTTTTGCGGGACGACACCGGAACTCACGCGCCGTGGCGCGAAAAGTTTCAAACGGATGCGCGATTTTCCATGGCCGGCGTTCAGACCGCGTCTGGAATGTCGAAGCCGGCCGGTGCCAGCGTGAAGCCCTTGAAGCGGAAGCCGGGCGAGACGGTGCACCCCACGAGCGTGAAGTGGCCTGTGCACTCGGCGCGCTGCCAGTGATGCGGGGGCACGATCAGCTGGGGGCGTTGCCCGGTGGCCAGACCGCGGCCCAGCAGATGCCGCGACGCCGGGCCGGTGTCGGTTTGCGAGATGCGCAGCACCAGCGGATCACCCGCGTAGAAGTGCCAGATCTCGGCTGCATCCACCCGGTGCCACCGGTTGTCCTCGCCGCCTTGCAGCAGGAAATAGATACACGTCCCCGAGGGGCGCCCATCGTTCCCGGCCACCCACGTTTCACGGTAATGCCCGCCCTCCGGATGGGGGACAAGGCCGAGCGTGTCGATGATGTCCTGCGCGGTCATGGGCGCAGCCTAGCCCCGCACGCCACGGATGGAAAGGCGCCCATGCGCGCGCCACGAAGGGCCGGGCGCGTCACCGCAATATGGACTTTCCCGAGTAAACCGCCGTGTCGCCCAGCCATTCCTCGATGCGGATGAGCTGGTTGTACTTTGCCAGCCGGTCGGACCGGGCGAGGCTGCCGGTCTTGATCTGCCCGCAATTGGTGGCAACGGCGAGGTCGGCGATGGTGGCATCCTCCGTCTCGCCCGACCGGTGGGACATGACGTTGGTCATGCCGGCGCGGTGCGCCATGTCGACCGCCTGAAGCGTTTCCGTCAGGGTGCCGATCTGGTTGACCTTGACCAGCATGGAATTGGCCGCCCCCTTGGCGATGCCCTCGGCCAGCCGGTCCGGATTGGTCACGAAAAGGTCGTCGCCAACGAGCTGCACGCGCTCGCCGAGGGCCTCGGTCAGGGCTTGCCAGCCCTCCCAGTCATCCTCGGCGCAACCATCCTCGATGGAGATGATGGGGTAATCGGCCACCAGTTTCCCCAGATAGGCGACGTTCTCTTCCGAGGTGAGCGACGCGCCCTCGCCGGTCATGGCGTAGCGGCCATCGCGGTAATATTCGGTCGCGGCGCAGTCGAGGGCGAGGTGGATCTCCTCGCCCGGCTTGTAGCCGGCCTTGTCGATCGCCTTCAGGATCATGTCCAGTGCCTCCCGGGTGGAGGCGAGCTCGGGCGCGAAGCCGCCCTCGTCGCCAATGCCGGTGGACAGCCCCGCCGCAGACAGCTCCTTCTTGAGGGTGTGGAACACCTCCGCCCCCATGCGTACCGCCTCTCGGATCGAGGAGGCGGCGACGGGCATGATCATGAATTCCTGGATGTCGATCGGGTTGTCGGCGTGTTCGCCCCCGTTGAGGATGTTCATCATCGGCACGGGCAGGGTGCGCGCCGAGGTGCCGCCAACATAGCGGTAGAGGGGCTGGGTGGTGAAATCGGCCGCCGCCTTTGCGCAGGCCAGGGACACGCCGAGGATTGCGTTCGCGCCCAGCCGGCCCTTGTTGGCCGTGCCGTCCAGCTCGATCATCGCGCGGTCGATCGATACCTGCTCGGTGGCGTCGAGCCCCGTGAGGAGATCGGCTATTTCGCCGTTCACGGCCGCGGCCGCCTCCAGCACGCCCTTTCCGAGATAGCGACCCGTGTCTCCGTCACGCTTTTCCACGGCCTCGTGCGCGCCGGTGGAGGCACCCGAGGGGACCGCGGCACGCCCCATCGTGCCGTCCTCCAGGATCACGTCAACCTCGATCGTGGGATTGCCGCGGCTGTCGAGAATTTCGCGGGCGTGAATGTCGATGATCGTGCTCATTTGGCTCCCTCGGAAGGCTGAAATCGGTTGGCCGTCCCTTAGCAGCTTGCCGGTGGAATGCAAATGCAGCGCCGCGCCTCATCCGGCGATGCGGCGCGCCCGCCGTGCCAGCCGGTGTTCGCGCAGGAAGGTGTAAAGGCCGGTGCCGATCACCAGTGCCGCGCCAAGCAGCGTCAGCGGATCGGGACGCTCGCCAAAGACGAGCACCCCGACCAGCAGGGAGAACAGAAGACGCGTGTAGCGGAAAGGCGTCACCGCCCCGGCGTCACCGATGCGCATGGCCTGAACGATCGCGTAATACGCCAGCGCGCCGAAGACGATCGCAACCAGCAGCATGGCGACCTCGTCCCATGACATGCTGACGGGCGCGGTCCCGGAGACCAGCAGCATCGCCGCCCCGGCCGGGATCACGGCGGCAAAACCCTGGAAGGAAACGACGGTCGAGGACACGGCAACGTCGATCCGGCGGGTCACAAGGTCGCGCGTGGCCACGGCGCAGACCGAGATCAGCACGAAAAGCGCGTCCGGCTCGAACCCCGACAACCCGGGGCGGATGATCATGAGAACCCCCACGAGCCCGAGCGCGATGGCGCTCCAGCGTCGCCACCCGACCGCTTCTCCCAGGAACAGCGCGGCCCCCATGGTGATGACCAGTGGCGTGGCCTGGAACACGGCGGCAACGACCGAAATGTCCACCAGGGACAGCGCCGTGACAAAGGCCATGGCCGCGGTCGCCTCGGCGATGGCGCGCACCAAGAAGATGGGCCGCCACGCCGCCCGTGCCAGCACCGATTGTCCGCGAATTGCCGACATCACCGCGAAGATCATCGCGCTGCTGAAGCCGATGAGGACCAGGATCTGGCCCACGGGCACCGCCTGCGACAGGTGCTTGATCACCATGTCCTCGACGGTGAACCCGGCCATCGCTGCGATGACCAGCATGATGCCCTGTATGTTCTGCATGGGCCGGGCCTCTTGCGGGGATGATCTGGATGGTTCCCGCAATGGCGCATTTCCCGGCGGCACTCAAGCCGGGCGCGGGTTTTTCGTGCAAAATGCTCGCCCCGAACTCCCGGCGGGGTGCCGGGGCTGCTATCCTTTCTTCAGAGGCACGCCGTAGAGTTCCAGCTTGTGCCCCTTCAGGCGGTATCCCAGCTTGCGGGCGATCTTTTCCTGAAGCGCCTCGATTTCCGCGTCCACGAACTCGATCACTTCGCCGGATTGCAGGTCGATCAGGTGGTCGTGATGGTCGCGCTCGGCATCCTCGTAGCGGGCGCGGCCATCCCCGAATTCCACCTTTTCGAGAATGCCTGCCTCCTCGAACAGCTTGACCGTCCGGTAGACAGTGGCGATGGAGATGCCCTTGTCGCGGGCCGATGCCCGGGCATAAAGCTCCTCCACGTCGGGATGATCGTCGGACTCTTCCAGCACGGCGGCGATGATGCGGCGCTGGCCCGTCATCCGCAGGCCCTTGGTCTCGCAGCGGTCGGTAATCGTGTCGGTCATGGCCATGTTCCTGCGTGTCGTGGGGCCGTTGGATAGCCGGAACGCGGGCGATTTTCCACCATTTATGCGCCGCTCAGACCAGCTCGCCGCGCATAACCTGCACGGCTTGTCCGCTCACCGTTACCGTGCCGCTGGCGGTGCGCAGCCCGATCCGGCCGGGCCGGCCCATGTCGTCGCCCTGTCTCACCGTCAGTGCCATGTCGCGGCCGAGCCTGTCCGCCAGAAGCGCGGCCAGCGTGGCGCCCGCGCTGCCGGTGGCGGGGTCTTCGGGGATGTTGTCGAGCGGTGCGAACATGCGGGCATGGACGGTGCCGCCATCCCGGACATAGGCGAACTGCGCGAAATCAAGCCCGCCGGGATGCGCCAGTGCACCCGCACGAAAGGCGGCGATGTCGGGCTGGCAGGCCGACAGCGCCTTGCGACTGGCGAGTTCAGTGATCGTGAAGGGCAGGCCGAGCGACGCCATCACCGGCGCATGGGTGGTGGTGGCGATGTCTGCCGGAACGAGCCCGAGCGCGCGTGCCACGAGGGCCGGATCGGGCTCGGCTAGGAACTCCAGCCGGGCGGCGGTCGTGAAGGCCGCCTCCCCGCGCGCGGCCGTGCAGGGCAGCGGACCGTCGTGCAACTCCAGCACCATGTCCGGACCGTGGCCCAGATCGGCCAGCATGACCGCCGTGCCGATCAGCGGATGCCCCGCGAAAGGCACCTCCATGGTCGGGGTGAAGATCCGCAGCCGCGCGGTGTTGCCGGCCAGGTGAGCGGGGTAGCAGAAGACGACCTCGGAGAAGTTGAATTCCGCCGCGATCCGCTGGAGATCCGTCTCGGGAAGGGCCGCGGCGTCGGGAAAGACCGCGAGCTGGTTGCCGCCGAAGCGCGCTTTAGTGAAAACGTCGTAGACGTAATAACGTTTCATCCTGTCCTCACATCAGGTCCGGTTCCCGGCCAATGCGCGCGGCCAGCCGGCCGACGCTCAGCCCCTGCACGACGATCGAGAAGATCACGACGATATAGGTGGTGGCCAGTATGAGCGGCTTCCAGTCGCCTTCGGGCAAGGAAAGGGCGAGCGCGACCGAGATGCCCCCCTTGAGACCGCCCCATGTCATGATCGGTATAACCCCGCGCGAGAAGCTGCGGAACGGGCCGAGGATGAGGACCGGCACGGCCACGGCGGCCAGCCGCCCGGCAAGCGCCAGCCCGATCGCGAGCACGCCGGTGACCAGATGGTCTAGCGCGAAAGCCACGGCGAACACCTCGACCCCGATCATGAGAAAGAGCACGGCGTTCAGGATCTCGTCGACGAGTTTCCAGAACGCATCCACGTATTGCCGGGTTTCGGCGCTCATGCCGTGGCGCGCGCCGACGTCACCGATGAGAAGCCCCGCGCAGACCGCCATGATCGGCGCTGACACGTGCAGCCAGACGGCCAGTTCGTAGCCGCCGAATGCCAGTCCGAGCGTCAGGAGAACCTCGAGCGCGTAGTCGTCGACATGGCGCATGACGCGGAAGGTGAGCCAGCCGAGCGTCAGCCCGAGCGCGGCGCCGCCAAGGGCCTCCTGCGCGAAGAGTAGCGCCGCGTCGCCCGGCCCGCCTGCCCCGTGCCCCCCGGCGGGAAAGGCCAGCCCGGCCAGCACGAGAAAGACGACATATCCCACGCCGTCGTTGAAAAGCGATTCGCCGGCGATCTTTGTTTCGAGGCTCTTGCGCAGATGCGCCTCGCGGAGCACGCCCAGAACGGCCACCGGGTCTGTCGGGGAAATAAGCGCGCCAAACACGAGCGCCACCATCAGGGGCATCCCGGTAAGCCAGCTGAACGCCACCCCCACGATCGCGGTCGACAGCGCCACGCCCATCGTGGCCATCAGCAAGACGATCCGCCATTGCGCGCGCAGGTCCGAGAGCTTCATGTGCAGCGCCCCGGCAAAGAGCAGCAGCCCCAGCATCCCTTCCAGCAGCGCCTCGGAAAACTCGATCGAGCCGACGAGGCCGCGTGCCGTGGCGGCGATGAGCAGGTCCGGCCAGATCCGGTCGGCCAGCAGCACGCCGAACGAGGCCAGCAGGGCCACGACGAGAATGCCGATCGCGGATGGCAGCCGGAAAACGAAGTAGTTGATCGTCCCGAAAACACCGGCCAGCACGATCAGCAGAGAGGCGATCTGCAAAAGGCTCATGCGCGCACTCCTCGGGCCGGTACGGCGCCGGACTAGCATGGCGTCCGCGCCCGCGCCAGATGTCAGCCGCCGCCGGGCTCCAGCTCTGCCCAGACCGGCAGGTGGTCGGAGGCGATGTGGGCGGGCTTGGCCGTGTGGTGCCCGCTGGCGGTGACGCGCAGCCGGTCGCAATGGGCAATCCGGTCAAGCCGCGCGACGGGCCGCGGCGCGGGAAAGCTGGGCGGCGTGACGGCAAAACGCAGGCCACGTGCCCGCGACTCCACGCCGGCGGTCTGCCCCCATTCGTTGAAATCGCCCGCCAGCACGGTGGGCATGGCGGGCAGGCGCCGGATGTGCCGCATGATCGTGATCACCTGCAAGAGCCTGTAGCGGCGGACCAGACCGAGGTGCAGCCCGACGACGCGCAGCGGGCCGATGGCCGTCTCGATCTCGGCAAGGATCGCGCCCCGTGGCTCCAGCCCCGGAAGGTTCAGGTGGTGCGTCGTCAAAAGGCGGCAGCCGGGGCGCATCAGCATGGCGTTGCCGTGCCAGCCCATCGAGCCGCCGGGCGCGCCAAAGGGCAGGATCTGCCAGCCATCGGCCTCGACCATGTCGTGGGGCAGGGCGGCCGGCCGTGGCGGAAGCCGCTTGTCGGCCTCCTGCAGCACGACGATCTGGGCGCCAAGGGCCTCGATCACCGACAGGCTGCGGTCGGGCCGGCGGCGCATGTCGAGCCCCACGCATTTCTGAAGGTTGTAGGTTGCAATCCGAAGCCGCGGTGTAGTCATATCGCAGGATTAGCACCCCGTGGAGACAGAGGCATCAGAAAGAGGCATACCCCGTGTTCGCGGATCAGACATGGCTGGCGCGTGCGATCTGGCTGGCCCTCGCGGGGGTCGTGCTGACGGCGCTGGTGCAATGGCGGCTGGAGCTGGCCTTTGTCGCGCTGGTGACGCTGGCTCTTTCGCTGGCGCCCGTGGTCGTCGCGCAGTGGGCCGATATCCACGTGCCGCCCTCGTTCATTGCCGCGCTGGTCATCTTCGTCGGTGCCACCCTGTTTCTGGGCGAGATCCTGGATTTCTACGAACGTTTCTGGTGGTGGGACATCGCGATGCACGCCACCTCGGCGATCGGGTTCGGGCTGATCGGTTTCGTTCTCGTATTCATGATGTTTCAGGGCGATCGCTATGCCGCGCCGCCACTGGCGCTGGCGTTTCTCGCTTTCTGTTTTGCCATTTTCATGGGCACCGCTTGGGAAGTTTTCGAGTTCGCCATGGACCAGCTGTTCGGACTGAACATGCAGAAATCGGGTCTCATGGATACCATGGGCGACCTGATCGTGAACATGATCGGCGCGTTGATCGGGGCTGCCACCGGCTTTGCCTATCTCAAGGGGCAGGCGCGCGGGGGGCTGGCGGCGCTGATCGACGAGTTCGTGCGCGGCAACCCCCGTTTTTTCCGGAACGGGCGAAAATAGCCGTTCCGACAGGGGCGTGTCGCCGGCCGGCAGCGCCGCCCCACAGGCCGGGCGCGTCACGTTCCGCAAAAGGTCTGGTGCACCACTTCCGAGGGCGCGGGCGGGCGGGTGAGGTCGGCCGCGTCGGGCTGGTCGTCATAGGGGCGCGACAGGACCTCCAGCAGTCTTTCGAAGGGGCCGAATTCGCCATCCACGGCGGCGGTGATCATCTCCTCGACCCGGTGGTTGCGGGGAATGAAGGCCGGGTTGGCCGCGCGCATCCGTTCCCCGGGGTCGGCTTCGGACTCCAGCCGCTTGCGCCATTCCGCTTCCCACGCGTCGAATGCGGCGGGGTCGAGGAACTGGTCCCGCGCCGGCCCGCCGGTGGCCAGCATGCGGAAGGTGTTGGTGAAATCCGCCCGGTTTTCCGCCATGCGCTGCAACAGGTCGGTGATCAGCGTCTCGTCCTCGGACCGCGCCTCCCCGATCCCGATCTTGCGCCGGAACAGGGCCATCCATTCGCCGCGGATCTTGTCCGGCATGGCGTGCACCGACTCGGTGAACCGCTCCACGGCCGCCTCTTGGTCCGGCATGAGCGGGACCAGCGATGTTGCCAGCTGTGCCATGTTCCAGACGATCACGTTGGGCTGGTTGGAATAGGCATAGCGCCCCTGCATGTCGATCGACGAAAAGACCGTGTCGGGGTGATACGTGTCCATGAACGCGCATGGGCCGTAGTCGATCGTCTCGCCCGAAAGGGTCGTGTTGTCGGTGTTCATCACGCCATGGATGAAGCCGACGGCCATCCACTGCGCCACCAGCCGCGCCTGCCGGGCGATCACCGCGTCGAGCAGCTCGGCGGGTGACTGCACCTGCGGGTAGTGCCGCTCCACGGTGTGTTCGTACAGCGCCGTGAGCGCCTCGATGTCGCGGCGCGCCGCGAAGAACTGGAAGGTACCCACCCGGATGTGGCTGCTGGCGACGCGCGCCAGGACGGCGCCCGGCATCCCCCCGTTTTCGCGATAGACCCGTTCCCCGGTGGCCACGGCCGCCAAGGCCCGGCTGGTGGGAATCCCAAGGGCATGCATCGCCTCGGACACCACGTATTCGCGCAGAACCGGCCCCATCCACGCCCGGCCATCGCCCATGCGGCTGTAGGGCGTGGGCCCGGACCCCTTTAGGTGGATGTCGTGACGCCGTCCGCCGGCGCGCACCTCGCCAAGAAGGTTCGCGCGCCCGTCGCCCAGCTGCGGGGAAAACCCGCCGAACTGGTGGCCGGCATAGGCCTGGGCCAGCGGCTCCGCGCCTTCGGGTACCTTGTTGCCCGAAAAGATCATCGCCAGATCGTCCTCCGACGCGCCCGGCGCGATGCCGATCTCCGCCGCGAGCTCATGATTGAACCGGATCAGCCGGGGCGCCTTGACCGGCAAGGGATCGAGCCGGGCGTAGAACCGGGCGGGAAGGCGTGCATAGGAATTGTCAAAGGGTATCTGCAGGGTCATGCCATGGAAGTAAGCGTTCCGTCGGCGAATGCCAGTGGGGCGTCAGAACCGGCGGCTCATCAGCATCGTTTCCTCGCGCGGGCGGAACCCGGCCCTGCTAAAGAGCGAGCGCGCCCCGTGGCGTCCTGTCTCGACATGGATGGCCCTCAGGCCTGCGCGGGCAAGGGTCTTGGGCAGGCTGAGCAGCATCTCGGTGCCGATGCCGCGCTGCCGCACGCCGGGGCGGACGTAAAGCTCGTCCACGAACCCGTCGAGCCCCCCGGAGGACACCGACCAGCCGAACGTCACGACGATGTAGCCGATTGGCGCGCGCACGGGCCCGGCGAGGTAGATCGCGCCGTGCGGCGATCCCTCCAGCAGGGGCGCCAGCGCGGCGCGGCGCTCGCTCTCGTCCTGTGCGATCCCGGCCTCGTGATGGAAATCCGCCACCAGCCGCATCAACGTGTCGAGGTGGTCGGGCCGGGCCAGCGTCATCTGGGTCAAGTGCCTGTCATCCTTCTGCCGGGCCGCGCGCGGCCGCTGTCGCCACGGCTGTCTCACGGCCCTGCCCATTTGTCCACATGCGTGCGGTCCGCGCCTGTCCGATAACGTTTTTTCCCTGCGCCGCGCGGGCTGCTAGCGGCCCAGCTCCTTCATGCCTTCCTCGATCCCCGCCAGGGTCATCGGCACCATCCGGTCCTCGAAAATCTCGCGGATCATCCGGATGGAATGGGTGTAGGGCCAGTGCCTTTCCGGCACCGGGTTGATCCAGAGATGATCCGGCCATTGCGCACGGGCGCGCTCAAGCCAGACCTGCCCCGCCTCGGCGTTCCAGTGCTCGTTGGCGCCGCCGGGATATGCGATCTCGTAGGGGCTCATCGACGCATCGCCCACGAAGATGCACTTGTAGTCCGATCCGTATGTGTGCAGCACGTCCATCGTCGGGGTCTGGTGGTCCCACCGGCGGCGGTTGTCGCGCCAGACGCCTTCGTAGAGGCAGTTGTGGAAATAGTAGTATTCGAGGTGTTTGAACTCGGCCCGCGCGGCCGAGAAAAGCTCCTCGACCACGTGAACATGCGGGTCCATCGAGCCGCCCACGTCGAGAAAGAGCAGAACCTTCACCGCGTTGTGCCGCTCGGGGCGCATCTTGACGTCAAGATAGCCGTGCTCGGCGGTGGACCGGATCGTGCCGTCGAGGTCCAGCTCGTCCTCTGCGCCCTCGCGCGCCCAGTTGCGCAGGCGTTTCAGCGCTACCTTGATGTTGCGCGTGCCCAGCTCTACCGAGTCGTCGAGATTGCGGAACTCGCGCTTGTCCCAGACCTTGACCGCCCTGCGGTGACGGCTCTCCTTCTGGCCGATGCGCACCCCCTCGGGGTTGTAGCCATGGGCGCCGAAAGGAGAGGTTCCCGCGGTGCCGATCCACTTGTTGCCACCCTGGTGCCGCTCCTGCTGTTCCTTCAGCCGCTCCTTGAGGGTCTCCATCAGCTTGTCGAACCCGCCGAGCGCCTCGATCTCCGCCTTTTCTTCTTCGCTGAGGTGTTTCTCGGCCATTTTTTCCAGCCATTCGCGGGGCAGGTCGACGGCCTCGATCACGTCGTCGGCGCTGATCCGCTCCAATCCCTCGAAACTGGCGGCGAAGGCGCGGTCGAACCGGTCGATGTGGCGCTCGTCTTTCACCATCGCTGCACGGGCGAGGTAGTAAAAGCCCTCCACGTCGTAGGTCACGAGATCCGCCACCATGCCCTCCAGGAAGGTGAGGTATTCGCGCAGCGACACCGGCAGGCCCGCGTTTCGAAGGTTCTCGAAGAATGGCAGGAACATCGCCGGCCCCGTCAGCCCGCGCTGCGCACGAGGAAAATGGCGAGGAACAAGCCGATCAGCGCGAAGATAACGGCGAAAACGGCGGCGTATTGCAGGATATCGGCGATCGTGCCTTTCCGCCGCCACGCGACCAGCGCGCCGATGATGGCCCCGATGACGGCCGCGATGACAGCAAGGAACATGGGCTACCCGTCTTTATCATTCAGGGGGCTGAGCGCCGAGATCTCGCGCAGCTTCGCACGCACCGCCCAGTCCGCGCCGAAGCCGTAGCGCGCCCAGCCCAGACTGTCCAGCCGGACGGCACGTGCCTCGCTCGCGCGTCCCTCCAGCTCCAGCGCCTCCGCGCGCAGCATCAGCAGGGTCGACAGCAAGGCCGCGTTCTCGTGCCGCTTGGCGATGATCAGGTGCGGGCGAAGCAGCTCCAGCGCCTCGGCGCCCCGGCCCTGGCTGATGGCGTAGGCAGTCAATTGCGAGGCGGAGTAGGCACGATGCAGCCCGGTCCCGGGTGTCTGCCGGTATATGGCATCCGCGGCGATGAACTGGTGCAGGGCGTGTTCGGGATCGGCGGATTGCACCAGCCGCCCGAGCGCGAAGTGACTGAAGGCCAGCCTGTGGTCGCGCCAGCCCTCGTCCTGGGCGATCTCGAGCGCCTGCCGCGCCGCGCGCCGCCGCGTGTCCGGCCCGGCCCCCGGGCCGAGCGCCGTCTGGATCGCGCGGATCCAGCTGCGCGGGGTGGCCGGCAGGCGCCGGGGCGGTATCGACGCCCCGCCCGGGTTGAGCCGTGCGAGGATATCCGGCAGCCGCGTCGCGACCTGCTGGCGCGTCATTCCGGGTTTCAGTTCCGGCGCATAGAAAGCGCGCAGGATCAGCATGTCGAACCCGGTCAGCACCGCGTGCACGTTGTCGTCGTTGAACACGCTGTCGGGCAGGCGGTAGAGGTCGTTGAGCGGCCCGATCGCCTGTGCCAGCTCTTCGTGGAGGCAGTCGCGCACCTCCTGCGGGGCGCTGTCGGCAGGCACGAAGATTGCGATCCGGTTCCGGCGGGTCAGTTCGGTCCAGCTGGTCCTGTTGGAATGGCGCGCACGCCGGTACGCGTCGAGGCTGGACACGTTTGGTACCACGAAACAGGCCGCCTTGGGCAGGTGCCGGCGGATCTCCGCGCGCGTCACCGCCTCGATGGTGACATTGGCGACGCCGCCGCGCACGCGGCGGATGTCTATCCCGGCCTCTCGGCGCAGGCGGCCCAGCACCCGGTCGAGATCGGGCACGAGCGTAGGCGGCGCGTCGCCGGTCACCCGCACCGAGATGGGCTCCTCGAAGCGCGAGAACCTCTCAAGCGCGCGGCCTGATTCGAGCGTGAAGGCGAGGTCGAGGAAATCGCGGGCGATATCGCGGTTCGATCGCTCGGGCGGAACCGGGTTGGTCGTTTCGAACGCCTTCATCGCCGGCATGGACGGCGCATAGGTCGCGGCGCGCGAGGGCACGTCCTCGATCGGGGCGGACACGCAGGCCCCCAGCCCGAGGAAAAGCGGCATGACAAGCATCCGCGCGGCGTGGTGCCGGATACGGCCGTGCGGAACGGGTGGCATGGCCAACGGTTTGGCGAACTCGCTCATGGCAGCCTTTGTCGTGCTTGGACAGCGCGACGCTGGGGAACGATACTGACCGGAGTGCGGAACGCCCTTGGCAAAAGCATGGCGAGGGTGATTCGAAGCATTCCGGCGGCGTGCCTCATCCGCTTGCGGAAACGACAGGCCGGGCACGGTGCGATTGTTTCCACGGGCGGTCACGACCGCGCACGGCCCAAGAAGGCGAAAGAGCCCATGTCTCACCCGCGGCACACCTGTCGGGCGTCGTTCCGGGGGACGGGATCGGACCTTTTTGTCTGGCACGGTGTGCACCCTTGTCCTGCGTCGCTTCTGGCCTGCCGGGGCAAGCCTACACGGTTTGGTGGCCGAAGGAAGGGCGATGCGGCGGCGCGCGCGGTCAGCGTTGCCGCCGGGCCATGAACGCCAGCCGTTCGAACAGTTGCACGTCCTGCTCGTTCTTGAGCAGGGCGCCATGCAGCCTTGGCAGGGCATCCGCCCCGTCGCGGCGCAGGTCCTCGGGGGCCAGATCCTCCGCGAGGATGAGCTTGAGCCAGTCCAGAACCTCCGAGGTCGATGGCTTCTTCTTCAGCCCCGGCTGTTCCCGGATCTCGTAGAACTGGGTGAGCGCCGTGGTCAGAAGGTGGTCCTTGATGCCGGGGTGATGCACCTCGACGATCCGTCGCATCGTTTCGGTGTCGGGAAAGCGGATATAATGGAAGAAACACCGCCGCAGGAACGCGTCCGGCAATTCCTTTTCGTTGTTGGACGTAATAATGACGATCGGCCGATGCAGGGCGCGGACCGTCTCGCCCGTCTCGTAGACGTGGAATTCCATCCGGTCGAGCTCCTGCAGCAGGTCGTTGGGGAACTCGATATCCGCCTTGTCGATCTCGTCGATCAGCAGGACCGTCTTGTCGGTCGATTCGAAGGCCTGCCACAGCTTTCCCTTGCGGATGTAGTTGCGCACGTCGTGCACCCGCTCGTCGCCCAGCTGGCTGTCGCGCAGGCGCGACACGGCGTCATACTCATAGAGCCCCTGCTGCGCCTTGGTGGTGGACTTGATGTTCCATTCCAGCATCGGCAGCCCGAGCGCACCGGCCACCTGCCGTGCGAGCTCGGTCTTGCCCGTGCCCGGCTCGCCCTTGACCAGCAGCGGGCGTTCGAGCGCGACGGCGGCGTTGACGGCCACGGTCAGATCTTCGGTGGCGACATACGAGTCGGTGCCGAGGAATTTCATGTGATTTCAATCCTTTTCGTGATGGGTGGCGCACGGCCCGGCCAGAGGCTACTGCGTTGCAGAAAACACATCAATGGCCCGGATTTGTGTAGTGACATTCCCGGGGTAGGGGTGTAAGTGCACGCTCACAGGCTCGCCAAATGTCTGAGGAGTATACGATGCCAGACACTGGCCTTGATGAGGGAGCGGATATGAAAGCAGAAGTCTTTCTACCCGACGACTACCGACCGGCCGAAGACGAACCCTTCATGAACGAGCGACAGCTCGAGTACTTCCGCCGCAAGCTGATAAACTGGAAAAACGAACTTCTTGAAGAAAGCCGCGACACGATCGAGGGCCTGCAGGACAGCACGCGGGCCATCCCCGATGTTGCCGACCGCGCCAGCGAGGAGACCGATCGCGCGCTGGAACTGCGCACGCGCGACCGCCAGCGCAAGCTGGTGGCCAAGATTGACGCCGCGTTGCGGCGGATCGACGAGGGCGAATACGGCTATTGCGAGGTGACGGGTGAGCCCATCAGCCTCAAGCGGCTTGACGCGCGCCCGATCGCGACCATGAGCCTGGAGGCGCAGGAACGCCATGAGCGGCGCGAGAAGGTGCATCGCGACGATTGAGCCGTTGATGCGCAACGGCGACAGGGCTGTATTGGCGCCGGGGTCGAAACCCCGGCGTTTTTCGTCCCGGGGAGAGCCATGTCACTGACCGGCATGAACATTGTCGTCGTGGGCGGTGGCGTCGGCGGTTTGGCAGCGGCGCGCGCACTGAAGTTGCGCGGCGCCGAGGTGACGCTGCTGGAGCAGGCCGACGCGATCCGCGAGGTGGGGGCCGGGTTACAGGTCAGCCCGAACGGGTTCCGGGTGATCGAGGCGCTCGGGCTGGCCGAGGGCGTGCGGGCGCGCGCGGTCCGTGCCGAGGCCGTGAGGCTTGTCGACTACCGCGGCGCGGATGTCGCCCGGCTTGATCTGGGCAGCCTCGCCAGCCGCGACTACTGGTTCGTACACCGCGCCGATCTGGTCGACACGCTGGCAGCGGGGGCGCGCGAGGCGGGTGTGCGCGTGCGGTTACTCCAGCATGTCGAGCGCGTCGAGCCGGGAACACCCGCGCGGCTCAAGCTGGCCCACGGGGCCGAGCTGCAGGCCGATCTCGTGGTGGGGGCCGACGGGCTCCATTCCGTTGCGCGCGCGGCGCTCAATGGCATGTCCGCGCCGTTCTTTACCGGACAGGTGGCATGGCGGGCGGTGGTGCCAAACACCTCCGGCCGGGGGCCGGAGGCGCAGGTGCACATGGGACCCCACCGCCACGTCGTCAGCTACCCGCTGCGCGACGGCGCCGCGCTCAATATCGTTGCGGTGCAAGAGCGCGCGGCATGGCAGGAAGAAAGCTGGAGCCAGCAGGACGACCCCGGAAACCTGCGCGCCGCCTTTGCCGATTTCTGCCCCGACGTGCGTGACATGCTGGCACGGGTGGAAACGGTGCACTTGTGGGGACTTTTCCGGCATCCGGTCGCCCCGTCATGGCACGGGCCGGGGATGGTGCTGGTCGGCGATGCGGCGCACCCGACGCTTCCCTTCATGGCGCAGGGCGCGTCGTTGGCGCTGGAGGACGCATGGGTGCTGGGCGATGCGCTGTGCGGCGAGGGATCGCTGGCGTCACGGCTCGCGGACTATCAGCTCCGACGGCGGGAACGGGCACGACGGGTCGTCGAGGCCGCGGGTGACAATGCATGGAAATACCATCTCTCGCTGCCGCCGCTGCGCGCGGCGGCGCACGGCGTGCTCAGGCTGGCGGGGCGCGTCGCGCCGGGGCGGCTGATGCGGCGCTACGGCTGGATATACGACCACGACGTGACGGCCGGGCCGGCCCGCCCGTGATTCAGGCGTCGAGCTCGATCCAGACGGGCACGTGGTCGGATGGTTTGTCGTAACCGCGCACTTCCCTGTCGATGCGGCATTCCACAAGCAAGTCGGCGGCCTGTGGTGTCAGCAGGAAGTGATCTATCCTGATGCCGTCGTCCCGGTTCCACGCGCCGCCCTGGTAATCCCAGAAGGTATAGTGGCCGGGCCCCTGCACGCGCGCGCGGAACGCGTCGGTGTATCCAAGGTTGAGCACCCGGCGAAAGGCGGCGCGGCTTTCGGGCAGGGCGAGCGCGTCGTCGGCCCATGCCTCGGGCCGCCTGGCGTCCTCGTCCTGCGGGATGACATTGTAATCGCCCGCCATCAGCGCCGGCTCTTCGGCCGCCAGCAACGTCGCTGCCCGGTCCTTGAGCCGCGCCATCCATGACAGCTTGTAATCGAATTTCGGCCCCGGCGCGGGGTTGCCGTTGGGCAGGTACAACCCGCAGACCCGCACCGCCGTGTTCTCGCCCATTACCGTCGCCTCGATCCAGCGGGCCTGTTCGTCCGCATCGTCGCCGGGCAGGCCGCGGGTGACGTCCTCCAACGGCAGGCGCGACAGGATCGCCACCCCGTTGAAGCTCTTCTGGCCATGGGTTTCCACGGTATAGCCGCGATCCTCGAACAGCTCGCGCGGGAAGGTCTCGTCGACCGATTTTATCTCCTGCAGCAGCACGACGTCGGGGCGGGCGTCCTCCAGCCACGAGGTCAGGGCGGCGGCGCGCGCCTTGATGCCGTTGATGTTGAAACTGGCGATTTTCATGCTTCCCCCGCGCGTCTTTGCCCCTCTATCGCGCAGCCGCCCGGCGCTGGCAAGTGACCACGCGCTGCGGGCTGGCGCGAAGATATCCGAGAGCGAGATTGATTCGCTGTCGGAATTGCCCGGAAAGGTTGAAAATCCCGCAATATCAGGCCTGTGGATAACATTTTTTTCCGGGCATCGGGGCGAAGATTTCCTGACAGGCTTTCAGGGATTTGGCCACGGACCGACCCCGAAAAGCGCCCTGTGGATAACTCGTTTAGCGCGAAAACGAAGTTGGCAGAACACGGAATACGTGCAAGCGTTTTCGTGCGTCACTCAAAACGGGAGCCAATCAGATGACCGCACAACGCAAGCATGTTCAGTTCAACGAAACCGCCGCTCCGGTCAGCACGGGCAGCCTGCATGACGGCGCCGCCGTGGGGGCGTTCACCTCGTCCATGGCACCGGTGACGGCGGCCGATGCCGGCCTTGGCGAAGGCACCGAGATGTTCACCTCCTCGATGGCGCCGGCCGTCACGGCCGAGGTTGCGTCGGGCGAGGCGGTGGGTCTGTTCACCTCCTCGATGGCGCCGGTTGCCGGGGCCGACGCCGGGGCCGGGGACGCGGTGGAGATGTTCACCTCATCCATGCAGCCCACGGCCAGCACCGAGGCGGCCACCGGGGAGGCCGTGGAGATGTTCACCTCCTCGATGCGCCCCGAGACCCGCTCGCAGGTGCATGCAGGCGATGCGGTGAGCACGTTCACATCGTCGATGGGGCCAACCCGGGGCACCGAGGCGGCCGATGGCGAGGGCTGCGAGATGTTCACCTCGAGCATGTGATCGAGGCGGCGGAACGGAACTCGGGAGATCAAGGAGGAAAGGACCGGACATGGGCGATCTTCTTCACCTCGAAACCCCGTTCCGCCAGCGCAGTCGCGCGGCGCGCCAGGCGGCGCTCGTGGACCGGGTGGCCAACACGCGCCGTGGCGGCGAGGATGTTTTCTGGCTCAAGGAAAACGCCGAGTTGCTGAACGTTCTCGAAAGCACGGGCGCCGCACCGGGGGCGGCGGCGCTCGGTTCCTACGACGCCTTTTACGGTACCATCGAACGGCGGATCGGGTTTTTTCCCCAGTACTACCGCTTCTTCCTTTCGATCTGCCTGGACCTCGAGGATCTTGGGCTCGACGGGGCCAAGGGCGCGGCGCTGGCCGAATGGGTGGCCGAACAGAACCTGACCGGCGCGGAACTGTCCGACCTCCAGCGGGCCGAGGCGCGGCGTCTGTGCCGGCGTCGCGGAATGGAATGCATCCGGCACGATGCCGGGCTCGATGACCGGCTGCGCGCCTTCGCGCGGCGCTCGGAAACCTTCGCGCTGCCCAACAAGAAGGCCGCCTACGAACTGACGCATATCGTCTTCTACCTGTCGGAATACGGTCGCCGTGACCCGGGGCTCGATGAAGAGATGATCGACAGCCTGCGCTACACCGGTACGCTGGCCTTTCTCGAACTGAATATCGACCTTCTGTCGGAGGTCTGCATCGCCCTGCGCTATGCCGGCCGGACGCCGCCGCCGGTATGGGAACGCTGGCTCAGCGATCAGGTGCGGCTCTTTCACGTCGTGACCGCGGACCGGCCCGGCGGGATCGACGACTATCACCCGTGGCTGATGGTCAACTGGTTCATGGATCTCTCCGGCCGGGGCGGATTTGCCAATGAAATGCCCCAGGGCGCGGTGGCGTTTGCCGCCCCGTCGCCGGGCAGCGGGCCGCTGCGCGAGTTGTCGGATTGCATCTACCGGATGGAAGACGCGCGCAGCCCGGACTGGGGCGTGATGCGCCAGCGCGTTGGCGACCGGCTGTCCGACGAGGCGCTGACCGTTATCGAGGCGGCCGAGACGGCCGTGGATTTCGGGGCATTCTTCCGCGGCTTCGCGCGGACCGCGGTGCCGGGGGTGGTGACGTGACCGCGGCGGTCGCGCGCGGCGCGTGCCTTGCCGGCTTGGGGCTGACGGTTGTCTACACGCTGCTCATTTCCACCGCCGACGCGATCACCAAGCTTTTCGCGGCGTCCTACGCGGCGCCGCAGCTTTTCGCGCTTTCGGGCGGGATCGTCGCCGGGCTCAGTCTGCTGGCCAACCGTGGCGGCGGGGGCTGGAGGGGTGTGAAAACGCGATGCCCCTTGGCAATGGCGGTGCGCGCCGTGGCGACGGTGCTGGCGACGGTGGCGTTCTTTCATGCCTTCCGGCTGCTGCCGTTTGCCGAGGTGTTCCTGTTCATTGCGCTCATCCCGCTGCTTGCCGCGCTCATGTCGGGGCCTGTGCTTGGCGAGGCGGTTCGGCCGCAGATCTGGATGGCGCTGCTGCTTGGCACGGGCGGGGTGCTGTGCCTGTTTCCCGCCGGTCCCGACAGCGTGGGCGCGGGCCATCTCGTGGCGTTTGCCGCGGTTGTTCTGGGCACCGTCTCGATGCTGGCGTCGCGCTTTATCGGGCAGCGCGACGACAACATCCTTGCCCAGGTTTTCTATCCCAACCTCGCGCTGATGGGGGTGATGGCCTGTGCATTGCCGTTCGTGTACCGGCCGATGGCCCCGGCCGATCTGGCCTGGGCGTGCGCCTACGCGGTGTTTCTTTTCGGTGCGCGGTGGGTGCTCGTTGCCGCGCTGCGGCTGTTGCCGGCCTACGTGGTCACGCCGCTGATGAACCTGCAGTTTCTGTGGATGGTGGGGATCGGTCTTGTCGCCTTCGGCGAGCGGCCGGGCGTGGGCGTCTTCCTTGGGGCGGCCATCGTTATCGCCGCGGGCAGCTGGCTGGTCTGGGATCAGGCACGGCCGCGCGCTGCATCCGCGGTTCCAGCGGAGTAGGCGGGGCGCCGGACCCGGCTGCGCGCGGCCACCGGAACCATTGCGCCGCGTCACATGGCAAATGATGTCCCGCACCCGCAGGAGCTGGCGGCGTTGGGATTGTCGATCGTGAAGCGCGCGCCGATCAGCTCCTCGGTGAAATCTATCGTGGCCCCGGTAAGGAATGGCAGCGACACGCTGTCGACCACGACCTTCTGGCCGTTGCCTTCGAGCACGAGGTCGTCCTCGGCCGGGGCATCAAGGCGAATGTCGTACTGGAACCCGGAACAGCCGCCACCCTCGACGGCAATGCGCAAGGCCTGCCCGTCCTCGCCGGCACCGATTTCGGCCAGGCGGGCAAAGGCGCGGTCAGTGACTTTCGGCGGCAGTTCCATGTTGGCAGGATCCTCACGGTTTCCATTGTGTTGCGCTTGAAATATATGCGTCCGCGGCACGGGCGACAAGGATGGCAGTCATGCAGATGGCCTATGCGGCCGATCCCGCGAAAACGCGCGGGCGGCTGGTTGCGGAGGAGGAAAGCGCCTACCGGTCCTGTTACCAGCGGGACCGCGACAGGATCATCCATTCCAGCGCCTTTCGCCGCCTCAAGCACAAGACACAGGTTTTCGTCGAGCATGAGGGGGATTATTTCCGCACCCGTCTGACCCATTCGATCGAGGTGGCGCAGGTCGCCCGCACCATTGCCGGGGCGCTCGGCCTCAACCAGGAACTGACGGAGGCGGTCGCGCTGGCGCACGACCTTGGCCATACCCCGTTCGGCCATACCGGAGAGGACGCGTTGAACGAATTGATGGTCCCCTATGGCGGGTTTGACCACAACGCGCAGGCGGTGCGCATCGTCACCACGCTGGAACGCCACTATGCCGGGTTCGACGGGCTGAACCTGACATGGGACACGCTGGAGGGCATTGCCAAGCATAACGGCCCGGTGACAGGCGCCCTTCCCTGGGCCCTGGCCGAATACGTTGAGGGTCACGATCTCGAACTGGACACGCATGCCAGCGCCGAGGCGCAGGTCGCGGCCGTCTCCGACGACATCGCCTACAACAACCACGACCTGCATGACGGTCTGCGCGCGGGTCTGTTCACCGAGGCGGACATTCGCGCCTTGCCCGTTGTGGGGCCGTGTTACGACGAGGTCGATCGGGCGTGGCCCGGTCTTGACGATTACCGGCGGCGGCACGAGTCGCTGCGGCGCGTGTTCGGCATGATGGTGGCCGATGTGATCGAGACCTCGCGCGGCCTCATTGCCGCCGCCGCGCCGGCCAGCGCGACCGAGGTGCGCCATCTGGGATACCCGGTGATCCGATTTTCCGACGCGATGTGGGCGGACCTGCAGCAGATCAGGAGGTTCCTGTTTGCGCGCATGTACCGCGCGCCTGCGGTGATGCAGATGCGCCGGCAGGTCACCGGGGTCGTGGAGGAGCTGTTTCCCTTTTACCTCGAAAAGCCGGAATTCCTGCCAGGACGATGGCAGGATGCCGTCGCGCTGGCCACGACTCGATCCGAGCTGGCCCGGCTGGTCAGCGACTACATCGCGGGCATGACGGACCGCTTTGCCCTGCAAAGCCATGCGAGGTTACTCGGGGGGCCGGGCGGCGCCGGGGAGCGGCGGGGTTAACCACGTCCCCCTGTCACGCGTTGTGGCAAAGGCACCCTGCCTGCTATTGTAAGGCCTCAGCGATCTGGAGAGAGGACGTGGCCAAGCCTGACCGGCCCGGGGGTTTTGCGGATTCTACCGTTCTGGTGGCCGGCGCGGCCTGTGACGTCGGGGTCGAGTTGTGCCACGCCTTTGCCGGGGCAGGGGCACGGGTCGTGGCCGTGGACCCCGACGAGGCGTCGGTGCTCGGGCTTGGACGGCACGCGCCGGACCGGATCGACACGCTCGCGCTGGACGTCATGCAGCCCGTGGCATGTCGTCGTCTGGGAAACGCGTGGGCGGACGAGCCGCTGCATGTGCTCTTGCATCTTCTGCCCTTGCGCAGCCTTTCGCATCCCGCCGCCGCCATGGCCGCGGCGGAGACGTTGACGCGCGCGCTGTCCACGGGATTGCGGGCCGGGCGCGGACGGGTGCTGATCGTCGCCGCCGGGGCGCCCCGCGATGCGAGCGTCACGGCGGGTCTCCTGCACGATGCGACCCGGCGCCTCGCCCCGGCGCTGCAGGTCCGTCATGCCAGCGGCGGGGTGACGGTGAACGCCATACTGCTGCCGGGGGAGGGTGCAGCGGTGCTGGAACCGCGGGCGCTTTGGCACGCGGTGGCGTATCTGGCGGCGCCGGGGACGGCGCGGCCCTGCGGGGCGATCGTGCCATTGGCCGCGTTTCCGGCTGACTGATGCGCGCCTTGGGGCGCGGGCGTCGCGCTGGCGCCTGTGATGCCGCCAATGAAAAGCCCCGCCACGGGATCGTGGCGGGGGCGCTTGACCAAGGATGCCAGCGCCGCGCAAAGGCGGCGCGACGAAGCGGGGCCGGGCCTCAGAAGTGGAAGTTGGCGCCGATACGAACCACGTCCATGTTCACGTCCTTCACGCCACAGCCGGGCGCCGCGCAAGCCGTTGGATCGTGCACGAAACTATCGGTGTCGAAGACATGCAGATATTCCAGCTTGACCGACCAGTTCGGCCCGGCGGCATATTCGAGTCCGAGCCCGGCCACTGCGCTTGTCTCGGTGGAATCGCCCGGACCCGCGCCGGCACCGACAAGGTCGGCCTCGATATCGGTGAAGGCCGCGCCGGCGGTCACGTAAGGCAGTAACGCGCCGCGATTGCCAACCGGTGTGCCCAGACGGGCCCTGATGCTACCGAACCCGCTGATTTCGGTCCGGCACCCGCCGCCACAGCCGAACACGGCGGTGCTGGGAACCGTTTCCGACAGGTCGCCGAACGAGTAGTCTGCCTCGAACCCCCAGACGAGGTTGGCGGACGGCTGGAAGTTGTAGCCGACGGTCAAGCCGGCCATCGCGCCGTCGGGCTCCGGTTTGGGCAGTGGTCCCAACCCGAAACTGCCACAGCCCGGGCCGTCGCAATGGGTGGATTCTGCGCTCGCATAGCCCACCGTGCCGCCGGCGTAAAAGCCCGTCCAGTCATGGGCGGCCGGTGCGGGGGGTGTCGGCGCCGGGGTTGGTGCAGGCGCGGGTGCCGGCGAGCCGGCGAAAGCCGCCCCTGCGGTGCTCAGCGAAAATGCAAAGACAATTGCTGCGGCTTTCATGGTTTTCTCCTCCCGTTTGACGCGCCCATCATATCACGTTTTTGCTATGTAAAGAAGGGCGGTAGACGGCCCGCGCCAAGGTCCGGTCCACGGCTGAGCGGACGACCGCCGCCCTTGACCGCCGGGATGCCTCTGCTAGAGCCACGCGGACAGTTTGGAGGCGCGACATGAATCTTTTCAGCGAAATCCGCGGACGGGTGCTGGAAGCGCTCGGCGCACTGCAGGCCGCGGGTGACCTGCCCGAGGGGCTGGATACGGCCGCGGTGACCGTGGAGCCACCGCGCGATCCCGCGCACGGCGACATGGCCACCAATGCCGCGATGGTTCTGGCCAAGCCTGCCGGGATGAAGCCGCGGGACATTGCCGGGCTGCTGGCGGACCGGCTGGCCCGCGACGCGCGGATCGCCAGCGCCGAGGTGGCCGGGCCGGGGTTTCTCAACCTTCGCCTGTCCGCCACCGCCTGGCAGGAGGTGCTGCGCGCCGCGCTGAGTGATGGCGCGGCGTTCGGCCGCTCGTCGCTCGGGGCCGGTCAGCGGGTCAACGTGGAATATGTCAGCGCCAACCCGACAGGACCGCTGCATGTGGGCCACACCCGTGGTGCGGTGTTCGGCGACGCGCTGGCCAGCCTGTTGGCTTATGCCGGCTACGAGGTGACGAGAGAATACTACATCAATGACGGCGGCGCGCAGGTCGACGTGCTGGCCCGCTCGGTTTACCTGCGCTACCTGGAGGCTCACGGGCAGGCGGTGGCCTTCGAGGAGGGGACCTATCCCGGCGATTACCTCATCGCCGTGGGCGAGGCGCTGAAGGACGAGGTGGGCGCCGCCTATGTCGACCAGCCCGAGGCGGTGTGGCTGGCCGAGGTGCGCGCCTTTGCCACCGAGCGGATGATGGAGCTCATCCGCGCCGACCTGAGCGCGCTCGGTATCGAGATGGATGTGTTTTTTTCCGAAAAATCCCTGTTCGGAACCGGCCTTATCGAGGAGGCGCTGCAGACGCTGGATGACAAGGGGCTGATCTACGAGGGCGTGCTGGAGCCGCCCAAGGGCAAGGTGCCCGATGACTGGGAGCCGCGCCAGCAGACCCTGTTCAGGTCCACAGCCCATGGCGACGACGTGGACCGACCGGTGCGCAAGTCGGATGGCAGCTGGACCTATTTCGCCCCCGATATCGCCTATCACTACGACAAGGTGAAACGCGGCTTCGACGCGCTGATCGACATCTTCGGCGCCGATCACGGCGGCTACGTCAAGCGGATGAAGGCGGCCGTCAGCGCACTGACCGACGGGCAGGTGCCGCTGGACATCAAGACCACGCAGCTCGTCAAGCTCTACAAGAACGGTGAACCCTACAAGATGTCCAAGCGCGCGGGCACCTTCGTGACCATGCGCGACGTGGTCGACCAGGTCGGACCGGATGTCACCCGTTTCGTCATGTTGACGCGCAAGAACGACGCGCCGCTCGATTTCGACTTCGACAAGGTGCTGGAACAGTCCAAGGACAATCCCGTGTTCTACGTGCAGTACGCGCATGCGCGCATCTGCTCGGTCCTGCGCAAGGCCGAGGCGGCCGGCATCGATGTCAGCGATGCCGTGCTGGCGGCAACCGACCTTTCCGGGCTGACGCACGATGCCGAGATCTCTCTGGCCCGAAAGATCGCGGAATGGCCCCGTCTGGTGGAGATCGCCGCACGCACGCACGAGCCGCACCGCGTGGCCTTCTACCTGTACGACCTTGCCAGCGAGCTGCACGCGCTGTGGAACAAGGGCAACGACGTGCCCGCCCTGCGCTTCCTGCAGGAGAACGACCCCGCCACGTCGCAGTCAAAAATCGCGCTGGCCCGTGCCGTGACCGTTGTTATTTCCTCAGGTCTTGGTATTCTCGGCGTCGTTCCGGTGCAGGAAATGCGGTGATCCGCAGACAATGATACGAAAAGCGCCGGGCGTGTGAGGCAGTCATCAACGACCCGGCGGCCATGGATCGCCGGGGATACGAGGCGAGACATGGCAGATATGCACGAGCCGTATCACAACGGCGAAAGCGAACGGTCCGGGCGCCTGAGAGCGGCGGCCAACCTACTGGGTGCGGTTACCTCCTTGGCGCTGCTCGTCGGAACGGCCATCTGGGGGTACAAGATGGTCGTGCGTGACGTCAGCGGGGTACCCGTGATCAAGGCGGCAGCGGGACCCATGCGGGTCCAGCCCGATGAACCGGGCGGACGTCAGGCGCAGCACCAGGGGCTTTCGGTCAACGAGATCGCGGCGGGCGGGGCCGCGGGCGAACCGGCTGACCGGCTGATCCTTGCGCCCGAACCGCTGGAGCTGTCTCTGGACGAGGCCGCGCTTGCCGACACCGGGGCCGACGACGGCGCCCGCGATGACGGCGGCGCCGCCATGCGGTCGGCCGCAGAGGCCGAGGGCACCAGTGCAGCGGACATAGAGGCGATCGCGGAAGAGGTGGCCGAGGGGGTCGCACCGCTGGAGGATCTTGAGCCGTCGAACGGGGAACGGTCGGCGGGCCGCGACCTTGCCGCCGCCGATACCGGCACCGTCGAAGGCGGGCTCGGCCGCTCCTTGCGCCCCAAGATGCGGCCCCAATCCCTTATGGACGGGCCCGAGGCGGTCACGCGTGCCGCCGCGCAGGTCGCGTCGGTCCGGGACATCGACCCCGATACCATTCCGGCCGGCACGCGTCTTGCCCAGCTCGGCGCCTTCGCCAGCCGGTCGGTGGCCGAGGAACAGTGGACCAAGCTGGCCGAGCGTTTCGACGGCTACCTCGCCGACAAGGACCGGGTCATCCAGAAAGCCACCAGCGGCGGGCGCACCTTTTATCGCCTGCGCGCCATGGGCTTCGAGGACATCAGCCACGCGCGGCGTTTCTGCTCGGCGCTGGTGGACCAGAACGCCGATTGCATCCCGGTGGTGGTGCGTTGAGCCGCTTTGGCGCGTGCATACTGGATCCGTCCGGGCTGCGGCTGACGGCCGAGGAGCGGGCGTTCTTCGCCGAGGCCGCCCCCTTCGGTTTCATCCTGTTCGACCGCAACATCGACACGCCTGACCAACTCCGTGCGTTGTGTGACGAGCTTCGCTCGGCGGTCGGCCGCCGGGCGCCGATCCTGATCGACCAGGAAGGCGGGCGGGTTCAGAGGCTCGGGCCGCCGCACTGGCGCGCGTGGCCGCCGCCGCTGGATCACGTCGCCGCGGCCGGGGCAGGGGCGCGGGACGCGGTGTATCTGCGGCACCGCATCATCGCGCACGAATTGCACGCCGTAGGGATCGACGTTGACTGCGCCCCGGTCGTGGACGTCGCAGGGGCGCAGACGCATCCGTTCCTGCGCAACCGCTGCTACGGCACCGAGCCGGGCAGCGTCGCGATGCTGGGCCGCGCGGCGGCCGAGGGGTTGCTTGCGGGTGGCGTTCTGCCTGTGCTCAAGCATATCCCCGGCCACGGACGCGCCACGGCCGACAGCCACGAGACCCTGCCATCGGCCGAAGCGGGGCAGGACGCGTTGACGGAGGTGGATTTCGCCCCGTTCCATGCACTCAACGACCTGCCCCTGGCGATGACCGGTCATGTGGTCTATCCCACCTTCGACAATCTGCCGGCAACCGTTTCTCAGACAATGCTAAGGTTGATCCGCGACGAGATCGGCTTTGCCGGTCTCGTGATGACAGACGATATCGCCATGGGCGCGCTGCAGGGGGCGCCAACCGCGCTTGCGCGGGATGCGCTGGCCGCCGGTTGCGACGTGGTACTGTATTGCAATGCCGGCCTTGAGGACCAACGCGCCGTGGCCGAGGCGGCCGGCGCGCTCTCCAACGCGGCGCAGGCGCGGGCCGAGAGCGCGCTGGCGGCACGGCGAACGCCCGACGAGGTTGACATTTCCGCCCTGGAGGCAAGGCTGGAGGCGCTGACGAACGGACGCGCCGATGGAGACTGACGACTTCGACACCGAAGGAAACGTCGCGCGGGTGTCGGACCGCATGGCGGCCGAGGCCCTCGTGGTCGACGTGGATGGCTTCGAGGGGCCGCTCGACGTGCTGCTGACGCTGGGGCGCACGCAGAAGGTCGACTTGCGGCAGGTGTCCGTTCTGCAGCTGGCCCAGCAATACCTCGATTTCGTGGAGACGGCCAAGCAGCTGCGTATCGAGCTGGCCGCGGATTACCTAGTGATGGCCGCATGGCTGGCCTTTCTCAAGTCGCGCTTGCTGCTACCGCCCGATCCGGAGGACGAGGCTCCCTCGGGCGAGGACATGGCGGCGCATCTCGCCTTTCAGCTGGAGCGTCTGCAGGCGATGCGCGACGCCGCGGCCAAGCTGATGGCCCGCGACAGGCTGGGGCGCGATTTCTTCGCGCGGGGTGTCCCGGAGGATGTCACCCGCGTCAAGCGTGTGGTCTACACCGCTACCCTGCTGGACCTGATGCAGGGATATGCCCGAATTCGCACGCGCGACGAATTCCGCCCCTACGCGTTCGACCGCGAATCCGTCTACACGCTGGAGGAGGCGATGGAACGCATGCGTGGCCTGATCGGCTTTGCGGGAAACTGGACGGACATCGCCACCTACCTGCCGGAAGGCTTCGGCACTGACCCCGCCCGGCGCCGGTCGGCGACGGCCTCCACCTTCGCGGCCTCGCTTGAGCTGGTCAAGGAAGGCCGGGCCGAGATACGCCAGTCGGAACCTTTCGCACCCGTCGAATTGCGCCGCAGGCAATAGCGCGATGACAGGGCCGCGCTCTAGCAATGGATGACACCGATGGCCGACGACCCAGAAGACACCGGCGACAGCCTGTTCGAGGCACCGCCCATGGCCGAGCAGGAACGCATGTGCGAGGCTATGCTGTTTGCCAGCGCCGCGCCGCTGACCCTGCGGGACATGGAGGCGCGGATGCCGCATGGCTGCGACGTGGCCGAGGCGCTGGCACATCTGCGCCGCCGCTACGAGGGGCGCGGCGTGCAGCTGGTCAGGGTGGGGGATGCCTATGCCATGCGCACCGCCCCCGATCTGGGCCACCTGATGCAGACGGAAACGGTGGAGACCCGCAAGCTCAGCCGCGCGGCCATCGAGACCCTCGCCATCATTGCCTACCACCAACCGGTGACCCGTGCGGAGATCGAGGAGATCCGCGGCGTTTCGGTCAGCCGCGGGACAGTTGATCAGCTGCTGGAACTGGAATGGATCCGCTTCGGCCGCCGCAAGATGACGCCCGGGCGGCCGGTGACCTTCGTGGTCACGCAGGAATTCCTCGATCATTTCGGGTTGGAGAGCGCGCGCGACCTGCCGGGGTTGAAGGAACTGCGCGAGGCCGGTTTGCTGGAAAACCGCCCGCCGCCTGGCGAGCTGCCGCAGACGGGTGAGACAGAGGACGGGAACGAAGCGCCGCCCAAGGGGCAGGACGAGCTGTTCGACGATTGACGCCGGCGCGCCCTGAAATTTCCAACATTCCGTGCTAGCTTCCGAATGGCAGGCATGAAAGGGAGGGCGCGATGAACGCCAACCAGATCATCAACATGGTCATGCGGCTGGTGATGCGCCGCGTGATCGGCAAGGGCGTGAACGCCGGCATCAATGCCGTTGGCAAGCGCATGAAGAACGGCCAGACAGAGGATGGCGCCGAGGGCAGCCAACAGGTGCAGGGCGCGACCAAGACGCAGAAACGCGTGAAACAGTCGATGCGGGCGGCGCGGCGGTTCGGGAGGTTCTGACCGCTCAACTGCGGAAGTGCTTGGACAGTTTCAGGCCCTGGCCCTGATAGTTCGACGCGATCCCCGCACCGTATAGCCGTTCGGGTACCTGGTCCATTCGCTCGTAGACGAGCCGGCCGACCACCTGGCCGTGGTCCAGCACGAACGGCGCCTCGTGGCAGCGGACCTCCAGCACGCCGCGCGATCCCGCGCCGCCCGCGGCATCGTGGCCGAAGCCGGGGTCGAAGAAACCCGCGTAATGCACCCTGAATTCCCCCACCATGGCAAGGTAGGGGGCCATTTCGGCGGCATAGGCGGGGGGGATGTGAACCGACTCGCGGCTCACGAGGATGTAGAAGGCCCCCGGGTCGAGGATGATCCGGCCATTGCCCGAGTGCAGTTCTTCCCAGTAATCCTCGGGCGGGTAATGGCCGACGTGGTCAAGGTCGATCACGCCGGCATGTGGCTTGGCGCGGTAACCCACCAGCGTGCCCGCCCGCGGCCTCAGGTCCACTGAAAAGCCCAGTCCGTCGGATATCACCGCCGCGCCGTCGACCAATGGCGTGGTGTCATGCAGCGCGGCGAGTTCGGGGTCGTCGAGCGCGGCCCGACCGTGGCGCAAGCGGATCTGGTTCAGGCGCATGCCCGGCCGCACCAGCACCGAGAAGGAGCGGGGGCAGATCTCTGCATAGAGCGGCCCGGTGTACCCGGGCGCGATGCGGTCGAATTCCTCGCCGTGGTCCGTGATGGCCCGCGTCAGCAGGTCCAGCCGCCCCGTCGACGACTTGGCGTTGGCCACGGCGTGCACCTCCGTGGGCAGGTCGAGCGTTTCCAGCAGGGGCACGACGTAAACACAGCCCTTTTCGAGGACCGCCCCCGCCGTCAGGTCGATGCGGTGCATCTCCAGTTCCTCGAGGCGCTGTGCGACGCTGCGATCGGTCCCGGTCAGGAAAGAGGCGCGCACACGGTAGGCGACGCTCCCAAGGCGCAAGTCGAGGCTGGCAGGCTGAATCTGTTCCGGCTGGATCGGGCGTTGCGCCGATATGCGCCCATCTGCGATCAGCGCCTTCAACTGCTGGCTGGCCAGAACGCCGGTCATGGGCACCCCCGATGTTCCCCGCTTGATCCCTCTGGCGCGGGATCCGGCTGTGCCGGATGTCTGTCCGTGACGCGCGGGGGAGGATCGGCTTGGTCGGGCTAGCAGGATTCGAACCTGCGACCTCCCGTCCCCCAGACGGACGCGCTACCAGACTGCGCTATAGCCCGACGACCCGCGTTTAATACTGGATTCATCACCCGGGACAAGGGGCAAACGCGAATTTTCCACCTCAGTTTTCATTCATCGCGGACAATCTTTCCCGCAACCGCGCCACGAATGGCCGCAGCGCCTGCCGGTCGCGCGGCAGCAGCGGACGGGGCAGCCGCGTGAGTTGCGACAGGATGCCCGGCCCGGCATCGATTGCGTCATCAGGATCGGGCGGCACATCCACCGACGTGACCGCGGGCCCGGGCGGGGCGGTTGCGCCTTCGGTCTCCGCGCCGGGGCGGGTGGCGTCCTGTCCGGTGGCGCCGGTTCCAGCCTGGGCGGGTTCCTGCCGGCCCGGCGGCGCGCCGGTGGTGGGGGCGTCGTGCGTTTCGCCCGGCGCTGGCGATTCTGCACCGGTGCCCGGTTGGGCCGGTTCAGCTGCATCCTGCCTGTCATGCTCGGTGGCAGGGGCATCAAGGTCCAACCCGGGCTGCGCATCGGCCTCTTTTCCCGCCGCGTCCTGGGCGGGTGCCTCCGGCGCCGTCGTTTCACCTTGATCCGGGGGGGGCTCGTCCGCTCCGGCCATATGGGCCGGGGCGGGTGTTTGCGTGTCCGGCGCCGAGGATGCGCCGTCGTCCGTGCCGGCGGGCTCTGGTCGCGGTCCGGGGGGCTGTTCCTGCGTGCTGTGTGCGCCTGCCTCGCCTGCCGGGACACTGGCGGTCGCCTCCTCCTCCGCCTCGCCCGGAAGGGGCTGCGACAGCGCGGCGACGTGCTTGACCCCCTCCTCGCGGAGCAGTTTCTGCACACCCTTGATGGTCATTCCGTCCTCGTGCAGCAGCTTCTTGATACCGCCGAGCAGCCGCATGTCCTGTGGCCGGTAATACCGCCGCCCGCCCGCCCGCTTGACGGGCTTGACCGGCGTGAACTTGCTCTCCCAGAAACGCAACACATGCGCCGGCGTCTCGAGCCATTCGGCCACTTCGCTTATGGTGCGGAACGCGTCGGCGGATTTGGCCATGGGCCGTGGCCTTCCTTACTTGCGGTTCCCGGCGGCAACCCGTTCCTTCATCAGGTGCGACGGCCGGAACGTCAGGACCCGGCGCGGATCGATCGGCACTTCTTCGCCGGTCTTGGGGTTGCGTCCGACCCGGGCCGACTTGTCACGCACCGAAAAGGTGCCGAATGAGGAAATCTTGACCTGTTCGCCGCGCACGAGCGCGTCGGACATGTGCTCCAGCACGCTTTCCACCAGTTGCGCGGATTCATTGCGTGAAAGGCCGACTTCTCGGAAGACGGCCTCGCTCAGGTCCATTCTTGTTATGGTCTTGTCGCTCATCACATCCCCTCGTTCTATTGCACGACTTTACGGCGCAAGAAATTTCCGAGTCAATGTCAATGACTTGGATGCCTGTCCTTACCCGGTATTCGCTGCCGGTACGGCGTGCTACCACCGCAGCACCACCGCCCCCCAAGCCAGCCCGCCACCGATCGCTTCGAAAACGATCAGGTCGCCGCGCTTGATCCGGCCTTCGGACACGCCGACGGACAGCGCGAGCGGAATGGACGCGGCCGAGGTGTTGCCGTGATCCTGCAGCGTCACGATCACCCGTTCCATGGGCACGTCGAGCTTTTTCGCCGTCCCGGCGATGATGCGGATATTGGCCTGGTGCGGCACGATCCAGTCGATGTCGGCATGGCTGAGCCCGGCGCGCGCCAGCGCCGTCTCTGCGGTGGTTGCGAGTTTTTCTACCGCCTGGCGGAACAGCGGGTTGCCCTGCATCCGCAGTTTCCCGGCGGTTCCCGTGGTCGACGGGCCGCCATCGACGTAGAGCATTTCCCGGTAGCGTCCGTCGGAGTTGAGGTCGCAAGCCAGTATGCCGCGATCCTCCTTCGTGCCGGCGCCCTCGGCCGCGCCGACGACTACTGCGCCGGCACCGTCGCCGAACAGCACGCAGGTGGCGCGGTCCTCCCAGTCCATGATGCGGCTGAACGTCTCTGCGCCGATGAGCAGGATGCGCCGGGCCTGGCCCGACAGGATCATGGCGTTGGCGTTGGCCAGCCCGTAGATGAACCCCGCGCAGACCGCCTGCACGTCGTATGCAAAGCCGCGTGTCATACCCAGCGAGCATTGTACCATCGTCGCCACCGACGGAAAGGTCAGGTCGGGCGTCGACGTGGCCACCACGATCCCGTCGATGTCGTCAGGCGCCAGCCCCGCGTTCCGCAGCGCCGCCTGCGCCGCCTTCAGCGCGAGGTCGGATGTGGTCTGCCCCTCGGCGGCGAACCTGCGCCGCTCGATCCCCGAACGGGTCCGGATCCATTCGTCGGAGGTGTCGAGCGTCTTTTCGAATTCACTGTTCGGAACGATCCGGTCCGGCAGGTAGTGGCCCACGCCCTCTACAACGGCGCGCAATGTCATTGATGTTCACCGTTGGCTTTCAGGTCTTCGGTCGGCGCATCCTGATCAAGCATCGCGGCAGATGCAACCCGCGCGGCGAGTTTTTCGGTGAAGCCTGTCTCGGCCAGTTGAAAGGCAAGTTTCACCGCCGCCGACACGCCGGTGGGATCGGCCGCGCCGTGGGATTTTACCACCGTCCCGTTGAGCCCCAGAAAGACCCCCCCGTTCGCGCGGCGCGGGTCGATTCGCTTCTTCAGCCGGCGCAGCGACGTCAGGGCCAGCAGGGAGGCGAACCGCGACAGGGGCGTGTACCGGAACGCCTCGCGCAGGAGATCGGACACCAGCTTGGCCACGCCCTCCCCGGTCTTGAGCGCGACATTGCCGGTGAACCCGTCGGTTATGATGACATCGCAGGTGGTGCCGGGCAGGTCGCGCCCCTCGACGAACCCGACGAATTCGAAATCGGCGATCCGCGCATTGGCGGCGATCAAGTCATGCGCCTCCTTCAGTTCGGCGCGGCCCTTGTGCTCCTCCGTGCCGACATTGAGCAGCCCGACCCTGGGACGCGCCAGCCCGAACCCGTTGCGGGCATAGGACGTCCCCATCAGCGCGTATTGCATCAGGTCCTTGGCATCGGCGCGAATGTCGGCGCCGCCGTCCAGCATGATGTTGAACCCTTGCGGGTTCTGCGAGGGCCACAACACGCCGATCGCCGGGCGGTAGATGCCCGGCAGCTTGCGCAGGCGCACGACCGACATCAACATCAGTGCGCCTGTGTTGCCGCACGACACGCAGACCGTCGCCTCGCCATTGCGCACCGAATCCAGCGCGGACCACATCGAGGTCGCCTTGCCATGGCGGATCACCTGGCTCGGCTTCTCGTCCATGGAGACGACATCTGTCGCGTCGCGGATCTCGCACCGTCCGGCGAGGGTCTTGCGGCGTGCCACGAGAGGCGCGAGCTCTGCCTCGGGGCCGTGCAGGATAAATCCAATCCGGTCGTTTTTCTTGGCGGAGCGCGCGATACCGGCGACCACTGTCGCCGGGCCGTGGTCGCCCCCCATGGCGTCGACGGAAATGATGGTGCGGTCGGGGCGCGCCTTGTTCTGATCCGGTGCTTCGGTCATCAGGACGCGTGCCCCTGCCTCGTTCAGGCCGCGTCGTCTTCCAGATCGACCTCGTCAACCATCGTCACGACCTCGCGATCGGCGTAGTGACCGCACGCCGCACAGACGTGGTGCGGGCGCTTGAGTTCACCGCAGTTGGGGCACTCGTTGGGGTTCGCCCCATCGAGCGAGTCGTGCGCGCGGCGGTTGTTGCGGCGCGATTTCGATACTTTGTTCTGTTGGACGGCCATGTCGCAACCTCAGCTTTCTTGGGTCCCAGTGCAGACCCGCGTGTCACGGGTTGCAGCGGCTCCTAATCGGTGTCGAGCCGCCGTTTCAACCCCGGATTCCGGTGAGAGCGCGAAAATACAGGGAATTGATCTGCAGGCAACCCCTTTTCGGCCGCTAATCGCCGCCGTCACCCTCGAGCTTGCGTTTCAGGTCGGCCAGCGCGGAAAACGGCTTGGTCTCCTCGTCCTCGATGGGGGCGGCGCCGGGGGGGATGGCCTGGGCGCGGCCGGGCTCGACCCCTTCGGCGCGCGGATATGGCGGCAGGGCCAGCGTCAGTGATTCCAGCATTACCGTTCGCAGGTCGATTTCCTCGCCGAGCGGATCGATCGTCTCGTCGTCGGGCATCTGCACCTCCTCGCCGCGTTCCTCCGACGGGGGCCATTCATGCAGGAACCTGCGGATGACATCCTCCTCCAGCCGGGTTGTCACCGGGGCCAGCGACACGACGCAGGGCTGCGTGACGGTCGCGCCAAGATGTGCCTCCAGCCGCCAGTCGGCGCGGCCCTCGGCCGTAAGCGTTCCCTCGAAACGCAGCTTGCGCAATCCGAAGAGACCCAGCCCTGACGCGATGGCGCGCAGATCCTCGGGGCCGGGGGTCAGCGCGAACCTGTAGGGCCGTTGGGGCGACAATGCCGCGACGCGGTAAACCTCGTTCTTGCGGGCGGTGTCCGGCATCGGGTGCTCCCTATCGCTGCTTGAACACCGAGCGTACCCTGTTGTAAGCGGGAGTTCAAAGTCTTGCCCGACACAAGCAGGGAGCACGAATGATGGGTATGCGCAACCGGGTGGCCAGCGCGCTGGCGGTGATGGCCCTGATCGTGCTCGGCGCCTGCGAGGCGCAGTATCGCAGCCATGGCTACATCCCGCCCGAGGAGGACCTCGAGAAGCTCGTGGTGGGGGTGGACACCCGCGCGGCCGTCGACGACGTCATCGGCGCGCCTTCTGCGTCGGGGTTGCTCAGCGATGGTGACTATTACTACGTGCGCACGCGGTTCCGCGAGTACGGCATGTACGAACCGGAAATCATCGACCGCCGGGTTCTGGCGATAAGCTTTCATCCCGACGACACCATCAGGAACATCGAAGTGTTCGGGCTGGAGAGGGGCAACGTGGTGCCGATCAGCCGCCGCGTGACCGACTCCTCGGTGGTCGGCAACGGGCTGATCCGGCAGATATTCGGCAATTTCGGCAACATCGACCCGACGCAGCTCTTCCAGTAGGGGGCGCGTCACGGCCGTGTCACATCTTGAGTGCTACAGCGTGCCCAGCTAGGTTGAGGCGGGTGGTCAAGGACGGGCGGCGCGATGTTCCGCAAAGGGCGCTACCGGGCAAGGCGGGCTGAGGCGGCGGCGGACATCCGCGCCGCGCAAAGGCTGAGGTTCACGGCCTTCAGGCAGGAGGCGGATACCGACGGCCTCGATGCCGACGCGTTCGACGACATCTGCTTTCACATTCTTGTCGAGGACGAGACCGACGGGCGGCTGGTCTGCTGTTTCCGGATGCTGCCTTTGAACGATGGCGACGAGATAGAGCGTAGCTACTCGGCGCAGTTCTACGAGCTGTCCGCGTTGCGCTCCTTCGATGGGCCCATGGTGGAGATGGGCCGGTTCTGCATCCATCCGCAGGCGCGCGACCCCGACATCCTGCGCGTGGCGTGGGGGGCGATGACACGGTTCGTCGACGAGACCGGGGTCGAGATGCTGTTTGGCTGCTCGTCCTTTCAAGGGACGGACGCAGGGCAATATGCCGATGCCTTCGCGATGCTGAAAGAGCGCCATCTGGCGCCGCGCCGCTGGTGGCCGCGGGTCAAGGCGCCATCTGTGTTCCGCTTCGCGCAGGCGCTGCGCCGGCGCCAGCCCGACGCGCGCCTGGCGATGTCGCGGATGCCGCCGCTGTTGCGCACCTACCTGCTGATGGGCGGGTGGGTGAGTGACCATGCCGTCGTCGACCGGCACATGAACACCTTGCACGTGTTTACCGGTCTGGAGATCGCGGCCATCCCGCCCACGCGCAAGCGGCTACTGCGCGCCGCGGCCTCCTGAGCGGTGCTTGACCCCGGTCGGGCGGCGGGATAGCTGCCTGACATGGCCAAGGCACCGCTTCTGCAGCTCACGGACATCTCGCTGACATTCGGCGGCGATCCGATTTTCCGCGATATCTCGGTCAACGTGCACGCCGGCGACCGTCTGGCGCTGGTGGGGCGCAACGGGTCGGGCAAGTCCACTCTGATGAAGGTGATGGCCGGGCTGGTCGAGCCCGATACCGGCCTGCGCAGCGTGCCGCCGGGGATCGGCGTGGGGTACATGGAACAGCATCCCGAGATGTCCGCCCATGCCACGCTCGGAGATTTCGCGGCCAGCGGTCTGGACGCTGGCGAGACCTACCGGGTCGAGATGGCGGCGGACGGGCTGAAATTCGATCCCGCCCTGTCACCGGTCACGGCCTCGGGCGGCGAACGGCGCCGCGCCGCTCTGGCCAAGCTGCTGGCCGAGGCACCCGATCTTATGCTGCTCGACGAGCCGACGAACCACCTCGACATCGAGGCGATCGGTTGGCTGGAGGAGCAGCTCAAGACGACGCGGCGGGCGTTCGTCCTGATCAGCCACGACCGCGCCTTTCTGCGTGAACTCACGCGCGCAACGCTCTGGCTGGACAGGGGTGTTCTGCGGCGTAACGAGGAGGGTTTCGCTGGCTTCGAGGCGTGGCGTGACAAGGTCTGGGACGAGGAGGACGCCGCGCGCCACAAGCTCGACCAGAAGATCAAGGCCGAATCGAGATGGGCCGTGGAGGGCATCAGCGCCCGCCGTAAGCGCAACCAGGGCCGCCTGCGGGCGCTGCAGGACATGAAAGCCGAACGCGCCGCGCAGGTCAAGCGGCAGGGAACGGCGGCGATGGCGCTGGAATCGGGGCAGAAATCCGGGCGCAAGGTGATCGAGGCCAAAGGCATTTCAAAGGCTTATGGCGACAAGGTGATCCTGCGCGATTTCGACATCCGCATCCTGCGCAGGGACCGGGTGGCGCTGGTGGGGCCGAATGGCGTGGGCAAGACCACGCTGCTGAACCTGCTGATGAAGCGCGAGGCGCCCGACACGGGCACCGTGACCCATGGCACCAGCCTCGTGCCCGCGTTTTTCGATCAGGCGCGGGCCGGGCTCGACCGGGATCAGACGTTGTGGGACAACCTGACGGGGGACCGCGACATGCGGGTGTCGGGGCAGGCGGATCAGGTCATGGTCCGCGGCCAGCCCAAGCACGTGGTCGGATATCTCAAGGAATTCCTCTTTGACGAGCGACAGGCGCGGGCGCCGGTGCGGTCGCTTTCAGGCGGCGAGCAGGCGCGCCTCCTGCTGGCCAAGCTCATGGCGCGCGAGAGCAACCTGCTGGTTCTCGACGAGCCCACCAACGATCTTGATATCGAGTCGCTCGATCTCTTGCAGGAGCTCTTGGACGATTACGACGGCACTGTTCTGCTGGTCAGCCACGACCGTGATTTCCTCGACCGGGTTGCGACCACGACCATCGCGATGGAGGGAGACGGGCGCGCGGTCGTCTATGCCGGCGGATGGTCGGATTATCAGGCGCAAAAAGCCGAGGGCAGGCAGGATGACAACGCCGCGCCGAAGCAAACGACAACGTCCAGGCCCCCCGCGCAACCCAAGACGGCCGGCCGGTCCGATCGGCCCCGCGAAAAGCTGAGCTTCACCGAAAAGCACCGCCTGAAGGAACTGCCCGGAGTGATCGGACGCCTGGAGGCGGAAATCGCGAAACTGGAGGAATTGTTGTCCGACCGGGAGCTTTTCACGCGCGCGCCAGAGAAGTTCAGGAAGGCGACCGATGCCTTGAGTGCCCGGCAGGCGGCGTTGAACGCGGCCGAGGAAGAATGGCTCGAACTTGCGGAGAAGGCCGAGCGTCTCGGTGGTTGAACGATCATTCGTTGATCGTGATCGGCTCCTTGGCCTCGTCCGTCTCGATCCACCGTGCCAGCGTCTCGCGCAGGGTGTCGTGGCAGCGGCCCTCGACGGCCTCGCGCAATGACCTGAGCGCCTTGGCCATTTCCAGCTCGGACAGGTGCGATTCCTGCGCCCGCAGGATCTTGGGATGGGGTGTGGTCAGCATGTCCGTGCCGATCAGCAGTTCCTCGTGCAGTTTTTCGCCGGGGCGCAGGCCGGTGATGCGGATCTCGATGTCCCCATCGGGATTTTCCGCGTCCCTGACCCGGTAACCGGCGTTCTGGATTAGTTTCCGCGCCAGCTTGCGGACCGGCACCGGCTGCCCCATGTCCAGCACGAACACGTCGCCGCCGCGCGCGAACGAGCCGGCCAAGAGCACGAGGCGAACCGCCTCGGGTATCGTCATGAAGTAGCGTGTCACGTCGGTATGCGTCAGCGTGACGGGGCCGCCCTGCGCGATCTGTTCCTGGAAAAGAGGTATGACCGACCCGGATGACCCAAGCACGTTACCGAAACGGACCATGGAGAAGCGCGTCGTCTCGCTGCGCGTGGCCAGATCCTGAACGATCATCTCGGCGAAGCGTTTGGAACCGCCCATGATGCTGGAGGGGCGCACCGCCTTGTCCGTTGACACCAGGATGAAGCGCTCCACACCCGCCGCGCGCGCAGCATCGGCGACGACCTTGGTGCCCAGGACGTTGGTCCGGATGCCTTCTATGGCGTTCATCTCCACCAGCGGGACATGCTTGTAAGCCGCGGCGTGCAGGACGACCTCGACATCGTGGACGGCCATGACCTCGTCCACCAGACCGGCATCGCAAACCGAGCCAAGCACCGGGATGATCTTGATCTTCGCGCCGGTCTTGCGCAGCTCGCGGTCGATTTCGAAAAGGGCCAGTTCGCAATGATCCACGAGGATGAGCGCCTTGGGCCGGCACGCGATCAGCTGGCGGCAGATCTCGGACCCGATGGAGCCACCCGCGCCCGTGACCATGATGTTGCGTTGCGCGTAGTTGTCGCTGACGCCCGGCAGCTCCTTGTCGAGACCGTTGCGCCCCAGCAGATCGTTCATGTCGACCGGACGGGTATCGGTCAGCGTTCTGGCGGTGTTGGTGACCAGATCGGCAAAGGAGGGCAGGATATGCACCTCGCAGCCCAGACCCGAGAGATTGCGGCTGAGTTGGGTGCGGACGTTCGTCGAGGCGCTCGGCATCGCCAGAACGATGCGCTCGATGTTGCGCTGTGCGATCACCCGTTCGAGGTCTTTCGGGGGCAGGACGCGCAAGCCGGCGATCGTGAGCCCCTGGAGCCGACGGTCGTCATCCACGAAGGCCACCGGTTCCACGGCATCGTCCGTCGCGAGCGCGGCGGCCAGTTGCTGGCCGGTCTGCCCGGCACCGTAGATGAGGATGCGCTTGAGCGGTGCGCCCCTGCGGTAGATCGCGAGCAGGATATGCCGCATCAGCAGGCGGCCCGCGACCGACAGGATCAGGAAGATCATCGCGGCCACGATGAAGAGCCGCACCGGCATCTCGTGCGCGCCGGTAAAGGCGGATGCGATCATGCCGATGATGGCGATAACGGCCGCGACGAAGGCCGACTCGATCACGCCCTGCATCTGGTAGGCGTTCAGCTTGACCTTGTGCAGGCCCAGCAAGATGATCGCGACGGTTCCCGCCGTCGCCATCAGCGCCAGTTCGACGGCCGCGGCGGCCGGGTCGATGTAGAGGCTTTCAGGCCACTGCAGCAGCGTTTTTGCCAGAAGGTAGGCGACCTGGATCAGCAGGATATCGATCGCAAGGATGATCAGCCGCTTTTGCTGACGCGACAGGGAAATAGCAATATTGTACAGCACCGTTAAATTTCCCCTGTCCCCGATCATCGGCTGCGCCGGCCAACAAACACTTTTTACAAATCTGTTTTGTGGATAAGTTACAAGCTTCGGACACGCGGCGGCAAGTGGTATTACGCTGCCTTGCAGAAAACCGCCCACGTGCCGCGCGTTTGCCTATGACAGGTGCCTCTATTCCGGGCGTTTTTTAAGGAACACGCGGCGGACGGTTTCGAACATCAGCGCGGTATCGTAGCAAAGCGAGCGCCGCCGCGCCCAGAAGAGGTCTAGCCGCGCCTTGGCCGGGACGCACCGCGAGAGATATACGGTTTCCGTTTCCTGCGGGCCGCGGCATCCGGCCAGAAGCCGCTCTTCGCGGGCGTGGTATGTCAAGGTGGCAAGCCCCGTCACGCCGGGCCGGTTGCGCAGGACTTCGGCATAGATGTCGGGGCGCAGTTCGACGTACCGGCGCAACGGGGGGCGCGGCCCGACGAAGCTCATGTCGCCCACGAGTATGTTGTAGAGCTGCGGGAGTTCGTCCAGCCGGGTCCGCCGCAGGATGCGCCCCGTCCGCGTGATGCGTGCGGCCTTGTAGCCGCCCGACACGCCGGTGTCGTCATGGTCGGTTTTCATGGTGCGGAACTTCCACAGCGTGAACGGCGTATGCGGCGTTTTCATGCGCTCCGACCGGTATAGCACGGGCCACCCGTCAACGAAGAAAACCCATAGTGCAATCAGAAGGATCGGCCCCGCCAGCAAGATCCCCAGCAGCAGGGCCAGCGCGATGTCCATCGCCCGCTTCGACGGCGTCATGGCTGCGTCTCCAGAGATTTCCAATCCGCGATCTGCTGTTCCGCGGTGGTCCGGAATTCCGCGTCAGGCAACAGGCTGGCCAACAGCCCGGTATCAAGCGTGACTTCCTGCACGGCCGTGCCCGGCGCGTGCCGCCATGTGATGTTCCGGCCGGCCGCGCGGGCCAGTGCCGCCATCGACGTCGGCACGGGGGAGGCAACGTTGACAACCGCAGGCAGCCGCCCGGGTGCAAGCCGGGCCAACCCGCACAGCACGGCCAGCAGGTCGCCCGGCGCGGCGTAGCTGCGTAGGGGGCCGCGACCGTCCTCGAACCGGTCCAGCACCACCGGCCCCGCGCTCAACAGGGCGGGGCCGAGGCTGTCGGCGCCAACGACGTTGGCAAGCCGCAGGCAGCAATGAACAAGCCCGTCATCGGCCGGCAGGCGCGCGACGGCGCGTTCCATTGCCATCTTAGAGCGGGCGTAATCCGAGGCGGGCCGCGGGTCTGTCCGCTCGGTCATGGCGCGGCCGGGGCCGTAAACGCCTGCCGATGACAGGTGCAGAAGCCTGCGGGCCCCGCAGGCGCGCGCCACGGCGCGACTTTGCGCGACGAGCGTCTCGTTGGCGGCAAGCTCGGCGGGGCTGCCCGCCGTGCACCCCCAAAGCGCAACGATCGTGCCGCTGGCTGGCAGGGCGGACTCGGGGTCGCCCGGGGCCCATGAAAGGTCTGCACCGGGCCTGCCTGACTGGAAAATGACATGCAGCCCATCGGTGCCGTCACGGGCTGCCGCGCGCCGCAATAGCCGGCCCAGACGGCCGCCGGACCCCGTGACCAGAACGGTCCTGTCCTGCGGAAATTGTGTCACGAAATCGCCTGACCACCAGATAATGCTAGATTTCGATTGTATAGCATCCTTTTGATGGGGTAGGGAACAGGTGGGCAGGTGGATTAGGAGACAACGTTTTGGCGTTGGCGTTACGTATACCTTACCTTGTGTTTCTGGCGGTGATCCTGGCGGCGTGCTCCCTGCCGCGCGGCGCGGCGCTTCAGCGAGAGGTGGTCAGCCAGGGCGGTTCGGAAAACCCGACATTCCAGGTGGTCGAAGTGACCCGCGCGGCCACGCCGATGCTGGCCACTTGGCCCTCCACCGGCGACGAGCAACACTACACCTGGTTCAATGCGGGGCGAGGGCCGGATTCGGCAGTCATACAGACGGGTGACCGGCTGGACGTGGTCGTCTGGGACAACCAGGACAACTCGCTCATTTCGGCCGGCGAGAAGCAGACCCCGATTCCGCCGCTCGTCGTCTCCTCCAACGGCACGGTTTTCCTGCCCTATGTCGGGGATGTCTATGTGCGTGGGCTGACGCCGGACGCGGCGCGCGACCGGATCCAGCGCAAGATGGAAATGATCGTGCCCGCCGCTCAGGTGCAGCTTGGCGTGACGCCGGGACGCAACAACTCGGTCGACGTGGCCAGCGGCGTCGGTGCGCCGGGCCGCTATCCGCTGGAAACCCGCGACACCCGGATCATGAGCGTGCTGGCCATGGCCGGCGGCGTGAACGAACAGCTCCGCCAGCCCCGTGTGCGGCTGGAACGGCAGGGCAAGCTGTACCAGACCCGCCTTGACGAGATCCTCGAGGATCCGTCGCAGAACATCCGGGTGCGGGGCGGCGACCAGATCGCGGTGGTCGAGGACGGCCGGACGTTCACTGCGCTCGGCTCATCCAATTCGCAGAAGCTCGTGCCGTTCGAGAAGGAGCAGATGAACGCGCTCGACGCGCTCTCGGCCGCCGGCGGGATACAATCGAGCCGCGCCGATCCCAAGGGCGTGCTCATCCTGCGCGAGTATCACCCGCGGCACCTGACGCCCGGTCCCAAGGGGCCGGACATGCAACAGGTGATTTTCTCGCTGGATCTGACCAATGCGGACGGGCTTTTCGCCGCGCGCCAGTTCATGATTCAACCGGGCGACACGCTGCTCGCAACGGAAAGTCCCGTCACCGCAGTCCAGACGATCACGCGGCTGTTCGGCTCTGTCGTGGGTTTCGGCAATACGGTTAACAACCTGTCCAACTAGGGCGCGGCGGAACGGCGGCGTCACACGTTGGAGAAGATGTTTTCGCAGTCCTCGTCGTCGTCCACCGTCGGTGGCAGCGACAGCAGCGGCGCCTGCGCCGCGCCGCGCGTGGCACGGCCCTCACCCGCGATGCCTGCACGGCGGGGCGCGGCATTGGAGGCGTCGGCGCCGGGCTGGCGTATCGGCCCGGTCGGGGCGATCAGCGGGCGCAGCATGCGCTGGTAGTCCGGGCTTTCGGGGCGGCGCGCCGTTTTTCCGGGCAACTCCACGCGGCGCGGCCGGACATCACCGGTCCTACGGCTGCGGCTGATCCAGCCGCTGCCCTCGCGGAGAAACGACCGCACCTTGCGCACATCGCGGCGGCGCCGCGGCGTGTAGCACAGCAGGATGGCGCAGACGAGCGCCATGTCGCGCCAAAAGGCGGACAGGCCCCGCGGTTCCATCATCACGAAGGACTGCATGAGACTTGAACACAGCACGAAGAGCGACAGCATTAGTGCCGACAAGCGCAGCATGATCCCGGTCATGAAGGTGAGCGAGAGGACCATCAGGAAGGCGGAGCCGGCCAGCGCGGCCTGTTCGGGCGGCAGCAGCCCGATGAAAAGTGCTGTCTGGTCGAAGCCCTGCACCAGGCCGATCGAAATCGCAAGGAAGTAGGAGCCGATGACGATCCTGATCACGTTGAGCCCCGTGTGATCGAGCCAGCGATCGTTCCTGTTTGCCACGTTCAGAGTCCTCGTCGCTTGGTGCCCGCAACGGACAGGTCACCGGCCCAGCCGTACAGACCGATCACGCGGAATCCTTGCGACGGGAATGTGGCGAAATTCGACCGGAAAGAAGAAGAAAAGCAGCCAATTCCCGACCCGACCGACGCGCGCGGTCGCGCCCGCGCACGGTGCGGGCGGGCCGGTATCGGTCAGGCGTCGCTTTCCTGAGGGCTCTCGGCGTCGACGTCGTCGGTTCGCTCGGCGATCCATGCGACGCTGACCACCTTCTCGTCGCGTCCGGTATCGAAGATCTTCACCCCGCCGGCGGCGCGTGAGCGCAGCGAGATCCCGCGCACGGGAACGCGGATCGACTGACCCTTGGAGGTGGCCAGCATGATCTGGTCCTCGGTATCGACCGGGAAGGACGCCACCAGTGGCCCGCCGCGCATTGCCTTGTCGGCAGCCTGCACGCCCATCCCGCCGCGCCCGCGAACCGGGTAGTCATGGCTGGAGCTGAGCTTGCCCATCCCGCGCTCGGTAATCGTCAGGAGGAGGTTTTCGGCCGCGCGCATCTCGGCGAAGCGTTCGGGGCTGATGCTGGCCGCCGGCTGATCGTCCTCGTCGCCTGCCGCCTCTGCGCCCTCGGCGGCGCGGCGCATCTTGAGATAGGCGGCGCGCTCCTCAGGGGTCGCCTCGAAGTGGCGGATGACCGACATCGAAACGACGCGGTCTCCGTTCTGGAGGCGGATGCCCCGCACGCCGGTAGAGTCGCGCCCCTTGAAAACGCGCACCTCGGTGGTCGGAAAGCGAATCGCGCGGCCCGAGTCGGTGACCAGCATCACGTCGTCCTGTTCCGAGCAGATGCGCGCATTCACGAGCTGGGTGCCATCCTCGGGCAGCCGCATCGCGATCTTGCCGTTGGACTTGACGTTGGTGAAATCCGAAAGCGCGTTGCGACGCACGTCGCCCGCAGAGGTGGCGAACATGATCTGCAGGTTGTTCCATTCCTCTTCGGGCACGTCGACCGGCATGATCGCGGCGATCGAGACGCCCTGCGGAATGGGCAGGATGTTGACGATCGCCTTGCCCCGCGAGGTCCGGCCGCCGAGCGGCAGGCGCCACGTCTTGAGCTTGTAGACCATCCCGTCGGTGGTGAAGAACAACAGCTGCGTGTGCGTGTTGGCGACGAAAAGCGTGGTGACCACGTCCTCGTCCTTGGTTGCCATGCCCGACAGGCCCTTGCCGCCGCGCTTCTGCGCGCGGAAATCGGCCAGCGCCGTGCGCTTTATGTAGCCGCCCTGCGTCACGGTCACGACCATGTCCTCGCGCTCTATCAGGTCCTCGTCCTCGAGGTCGCCCTCCCAGTCGACGATTTCCGTCCGGCGGGGCACGGCGAACTGGTCGCGCACCTCGCGCAGCTCGTCGGAGATGATGGTCATGATGCGCTCGCGGCTGGCGAGGATGGCGAGGTAGTCCTTGATCTTGCCGGCCAGCTCGGCCAGCTCGTCGGTGACCTCGCGCACGCCGAGCTGCGTCAGCCGCTGGAGGCGCAGCTCGAGGATGGCGCGCGCCTGCGCCTCGGACAGGTTGTATGTGCCGTCTGCGTTGGCGGTGTGGGTGGGGTCGTCGATCAGCGCGATGTATTCGAGGATGTCGTCGGCAGGCCAGCGCCGCGTCATCAGTTTCTCGCGCGCCTCGGCGGCATCGGCCGAGGCGCGGATGGTGGCAACCACCTCGTCGACGTTGGACACCGCCACGGCAAGACCACAGAGCACATGGCTGCGCTCGCGCGCCTTGCGCAGGTCGTGGGCCGTGCGCCGCGCCACGACTTCCTCGCGGAAGCTTATGAACGCACTGAGAAACCCGTGAAGCGTGAGTTGCTCGGGCTTGCCTCCGTTCAGCGCCAGCATGTTGCAACCGAACGAGGTCTGCATCGGGGTGAAGCGGAACAACTGGTTGAGCACCACGTCCGGGGTGGCCTCGCGTTTGAGCTCGATCACGACCCTGACGCCGGAGCGGTCCGACTGGTCCTCGACATGGGCCAGCCCCTCGATCTTCTTCTCGCGGGCGCACTCGGCGATCTTCTCGATCATCGCCGCCTTGTTCACCTGGTAGGGCACCTCGTCGATGATGATGGCGTAGCGGTCCTTGCGCAGCTCCTCGACATGGGTGCGGGCCCGGATGATGACGCTGCCGCGCCCTTCGAGATAGGCCTTGCGCGCGCCCGACCGGCCGAGGATCAGGCCGCCGGTGGGAAAATCCGGGCCGGGGATGTGCTCGATCAGCTGCGCGCTGTCCAGGTCCGGGTTGTCGATGAGCGCCAGCGTCGCGTTGGCCACCTCGCCAAGGTTGTGGGGCGGAATGTTCGTGGCCATGCCCACGGCGATGCCGCCGGCGCCGTTGACCAGCATGTTCGGAAAGCGGGCCGGCAGGACGGTGGGCTCGCGGTCCTTGCCGTCGTAGTTGTCCTGGAAATCGACCGTGTCCTTCTCGATGTCGGCCAGCAGCGCCTGCGCCGGCTTGTCCATCCGCACCTCGGTGTAGCGCATGGCGGCGGGGTTGTCCCCGTCCATCGATCCGAAATTGCCCTGTCCGTCCAGCAGCGGCAGCGACATCGAGAAATCCTGCGCCATCCGCACCAGCGCGTCGTAGATCGCGGCGTCGCCGTGCGGGTGGTATTTCCCCATCACGTCTCCGACCGGCCGGGCGGATTTCCGGTAGGGCTTGTCGTGGGTGTTGCCGGTCTCGTGCATGGCGTAGAGGATACGCCGGTGCACCGGTTTCAGCCCGTCGCGCAGATCCGGGATCGCGCGGCTTACGATCACGCTCATCGCGTAGTCGAGATAGGAGGCTTTCATTTCCTCCGAGATCGACACCGAGGGTCCGTCATAAGGCGGCCGCTCAGGGGGCATGTTTTCTTCGTTATCAGGAGGTTGTGGCGTGTCGTTCACGTGGCTGCCCGTTCTGTCATGCGGTGTCTGGATAGTGCTTCACGGCTTATATCAGAGCGCGGATACAAGGTGCAACGCCACAGGCTGGCGTGCCCTGCCGCCGCTGCTGGCAGCCACCAGCCGATGCTGATAACATTCTGTTTTTGTTGAAAAGTAATTTTTTTGCGGCATGATTGGAGAACTGTGAAAAAAAAGACGATCCAACAGGAGGCGGACACCAAGATGACAGAGACCGAGATGATGCTGAAGGGTTACGGCCTGACAACGGCGGAGTTCTTCTATCACATGCCGGACTACGCGCATGTGCTGAATTCCTTCGTCTGGCAGGACTACGATGTCGCGCCGGATCACCCGCGGCTGTTCGAGTTCATCGAGTTCTGGCAGGCCGAGATCGAGGGGCCCCTGCATTCTGTCAAGTTCACGCATCGCAAGATGATCTCGCCGGGCGAATGGCGCAACGTTGTGGGCGAGTTCACCTTGCATTAGCGGAAATGACGGGACATCGCCGAACGACCGGCCCGGCGCGATGCCTCAGGGAATGATACGGGTGTATTTCATACCCTCGATGGAGGCACCGATGAGTGCGCCCGCCTGACCGAAGACAACCGCCAGCACAGGGGCCGAGGATGTGACGGTATCGGCTCTCAGGTTGCCGCCCTGGTCATTGAGGACATACTCGACATCGGCCCCGGCGACCCAGCCGGAGGCCCGGCGGAACCGCGCCAGTGACTCCTCTGTCATGAAGAACAGGACATGGGCGAATTGCTGCGCCCCGAACTGCAGGCCGACACTGCCCTTGGTGGCCGAGTAATAGTCGACGGTCGCCCCGCCGACACGCAGCGCGCCGCGTCCGTATCCACCGCCCACGAAAAAACCGCCCTCGGTCACCAGCGGCATGACAAGGATGCCGGTGGACTTGTCCGCGATCTCCCGGGTGGCGGGGTAGTTGGAATAGAGGTGATCGAGGGTCGCGTTGACCCGGGCGTCGATCTGCTGGCCCTTGGTGCTGCCCACGCCATTGCCGCACGCGGCCAGTACGGGGGTGCTGGCCAAAAGGCCAGCGGTGAAGCTGCGTCTTGTGAGAGTGCTCATGTGTCTGCCTGTGACTGCCTGATATCCGCGCCGGCCTGTTCCCGGCCGGTCGGGAGCAGTATAGGCATCGCCGGCATTGCTGTCACCCGCAAACCGCCGCGTCGGCGGCAGGCCGCGGGTTCGCCCCAGGCCCGGCGGACGCACGCATCATCGTCCTGCGCGTGGCGGCGCCCGAACGGCATGTTTCGCGACAGCTCAGCCGAGGGCGCGCGCCACGGCAGGGGCGAAATAGGTCAGGATCCCGTCGCATCCGGCCCGCTTGAAGGCCATGAGGCTTTCGGTCATGGCGCGGTCGCCGTCTATCCAGCCGTTACCGGCTGCCGCCATGATCATCGCGTATTCGCCCGACACCTGGTAGGCGAATGTGGGCGCGCCGAACTGGTCCTTTACTCGCCGGCAGATGTCGAGATAGGGCATTCCGGGCTTGACCATGACCATGTCGGCCCCTTCCGACAGGTCGCGGGCGACGCATCGCAGCGCCTCGTCGGAATTGGCGGCATCCATCTGGTAGGTCTTCTTGTCGCCTTTGAGGGCGCCGGCGGCGCCGACCGCGTCGCGGAAAGGCCCGTAGAAGGCGCTGGCGTACTTGGCCGCGTAGGACAGCAAGAGCACGTTGTGGTGCCCCGCCGCTTCCAGTGCCTCCCGGATGGCGCCGATACGCCCGTCCATCATGTCGCTTGGGCCGATGATGTCGACGCCGGCCTCGGCCTGGCTAAGCGCCTGCTTGACCAGCGCATCGACCGTTTCATCGTTGACGATTTCCCCCTCGCGAACGAACCCGTCATGGCCGGTGTCGGAATAGGGGTCGAGCGCGACATCGGTCATGACGGCGATATCGGGCACCGCGTCCTTGATCGCGCGCGTGGCCCGGTTCGACAGGTTGTCGGGGTTCCACGCCTCGGCGCAGTCGGAGGTGCGGCTGGATGCGCCGGTGTAGGGGAAAAGGCAGATCGCGGGGATGCCAAGGCTGGCAGCCTCGCGCGCGGCCGCGGCTACGCGGTCGACACTGCGCCGCACCACGCCGGGCATGGAGGGCACCGGTTCCTCGATATCCTCGCCATCCCTGACGAAAACCGGCCAGATCAGGTCGCCCGGCGACAGCGTCGTTTCGGCCACCAGCGCCCGGATCGCGGGGGTCGCGCGGACGCGGCGCAGGCGGGTCGCCGGGAAACGGCCTTGGGTCGGGTGCATCTGTATCCTTCCTCGTCGCTTGCAGACATGTCAGTGGCATGTAAATTCCCGCATCTCAAGGGTAGGAATTGCGGCCCGCGATCGCTAGTAGGGGCGGATCGGCGGCACGTCGGGAAAAACAGGCATTTCGCGTGGACTGGTACGACAGCATCTTCGAACTGATCGACATGCGCAGCTTCAGCAACCTTTGGTTCTGGATCATGCTCGCCGTCGTCTGGTCGTCGACAAGCCACTGGGTTCTGGGCGTGCCGTGGGACATGGTTGTACGAGCCCGAAGGGGCAAGGATGCGCGCAGCGTCGCGGACCTGGAAACGATGGTAAAGATCAACACCGGCCGCATTCTCTACATCGCGCGGGAGTCTGGCCTGCTGTTGGCGGGGTTCATCAGCTTCGTGCTCACGGTGCTGTGCCTGCTGGGGTTCGTTTACGGAAACGAATTCTCGCAGGCGGTTTTCCTGCTGCTCTTTCCGATGACGATCGTCGGGCTATTGTCCCTCGCCTCGGCCCACGTGATCCGGCGGGACGCTCTCAGCGGCGAGGCGTTGTTCAGGAGCATGCACAGGCACCGCTTGATGACGCAGGTCGTCGGCATGGTATCCATCTTCGTCACCGCCATGTGGGGCATGTTGCAGAACATGACGACCGGGGCCCTGGGCTAGGGCGAGCGAAAGATCAGGTGACGGATATGAAAGACGCGACGCACATCACGGTCGGCGGGGCGCCCGAGGGTTTCGACGCGCGTCTTATCCTTGACGAGACGGAGCGCGGTGACGGGCCCGTGATCCACGTCGCGCGTGACGACAAGCGCATGGCGCAAATGGCCGAGTCGCTGCGCTTTTTCGCGCCCGGCATTCCGGTGATCCGGTTTCCCGGGTGGGATTGCCTGCCCTATGACCGCGTCTCGCCGAACGCCGACATTTCCGCCGCGCGGATGGCGGCGCTGGCGGGGCTGGTGCACGGGATGCCGAGCCGCTTCGTTCTGCTCACGACGCTCAATGCCGCCACGCAGCGCGTGCCGGCGCGCGACGTGCTGCGCGAGGCGGCGTTCACGGCCGATGTCGGCCAGCGCATCGACGAGGAGGCGCTGAAGTCCTTCCTCGTGCGGATGGGGTTCGTGCAGAGTCCCACCGTGACCGAACCCGGCGACTACGCGGTGCGTGGTGGAATAATTGACGTCTACCCGCCGGGCGAAGGCGGGCCGGTGCGGCTCGATCTCTTCGGGGACGTTCTGGACGGCGTGCGCCGTTTCGACCCTGTCAGCCAGCGCACCACGGAAAAGCTCGAAAGGGTCGAACTCGCCCCGGTGAGCGAGGTGATCCTCGACGACTCCGCGATCCTCCGGTTCCGCCAGAACTACCGCATCGAATTCGGCGCCGCGGGTGCCGATGACCCGCTCTACGAGGCCGTGAGCGCAGGCCGCAAGCATGCCGGTATCGAACATTGGCTGCCTTTCTTCCACGAGCGGCTGGAGACGGTTTTCGATTACCTTCCCATGGCCACGGTGACGCTGGATGACCAGACGGCGGCGGCGCGGGCCGCGCGGTGGGAGCACGTTCAGGACCAGTATGGCGCCCGGCGGCACGCGCTGGAGCAAAAGCAGCGCGAGGACACGATCTACAAGCCCGTGCCGCCCGCGCTGCTCTACCTCGACGACGCGGCGTGGTGCGCCACGATGGCCGGCCGGCGCGTTCTGTCGCTTTCCCCCCTGCCGCAGAGCCCGGGGCCCGGCATCATTGATGCGGGGGGGCGCATCGGGCGCAATTTCGCCCCCGAGCGGCAGCAGGAATCCATCAGTCTTTTCGGTGCCCTCAAGGACCATGTCGAAGAGCGGTTGGCGGATGGCCCGGTGATTGTGGCCGCCTATTCCGAAGGGGCGCGCGACCGGCTCGAGGGGCTTTTGGAGGATGAGGGGCTCGCCGGGGCCGTCACGGTGCGCGACGCGGGCGGCATCGGCCGGCGTGGTCTGCACCTTGCCGTGTGGGGCCTGGAGCACGGTTTCGAGGGGCCGCTCGGCGACGATCTCCGCCTGACCGTCATCGCGGAACAGGATATCCTGGGCGACCGGCTGATCCGCGCGCCGCGTAAGCGCCGGCGCGCCGATAACTTCCTGACCGAGGCACAGGCGCTGACCCCGGGTGACCTCGTCGTGCATGTCGATCACGGCATCGGGCGCTATCACGGGCTGGAGGTCATCACCGCCGCGGGCGCCGCGCATGAATGCCTCAACCTCGAATACGCCGAGGGCGCTCGACTTTATTTGCCGGTCGAGAACATCGAGTTGCTCAGCCGCTACGGCCACGAGGAGGGGCTGCTCGACAAGCTGGGCGGCGGCGCATGGCAGGCCAAGAAGGCCAAGCTGAAGGAACGCATCCGCGAGATGGCCGACCGGCTGATCCGGATCGCCGCCGAGCGCGAGTTGCGCAAGGCCCCGGTGCTGGAAGCCGAGCATCACGCGTGGGAAGAGTTCGCCGCGCGCTTCCCCTACCAGGAAACCGATGACCAGCTGCGCGCCATCGAGGACGTGCTGAGCGATCTGCATGCCGGTCGCCCGATGGACCGCCTGATTTGCGGCGATGTCGGCTTCGGCAAGACCGAGGTGGCGATGCGCGCCGCCTTCGTCGCGGCGATGCAGGGCTACCAGGTGGCGGTGATCGCGCCGACCACGTTGCTCGCCCGGCAGCACTACCAGAGTTTCGCGGAGCGGTTCCGCGGCTTTCCCGTCACCGTCCGGCCCTTGTCGCGCTTTGTCGGACAGGCCGAGGCGACCAGGACGCGAAAGGGCCTGGCGGATGGATCGGTGGATATCGTCGTTGGCACGCACGCTCTACTGGCCAAGGGGGTGCGGTTCGCAAATCTCGGCCTGCTGGTCATCGACGAGGAACAGCGTTTCGGCGTCACCCACAAGGAGCGTCTGAAACAGCTGCGCAGCGATGTGCACGTGCTGACGCTGACGGCCACACCGATCCCTCGGACGCTTCAGCTTTCCCTTTCAGGTGTCCGGGATCTCAGCATAATCGGGACGCCGCCCGTCGACCGCTTGTCGATCCGGACCTATGTCAGCGAGTTCGACAGCGTGACGATCCGCGAGGCGCTCCTGCGCGAGCACTACCGCGGCGGGCAGAGCTTCTTCGTCGTGCCGCGGATCAACGACCTGCCGGAGATCGAGACGTTCCTGCGCGAACAGGTGCCGGAGGTTTCCTTCGTCGTGGCGCACGGGCAGTTGGCGGCGGGGGATCTCGACGACCGCATGAACGCCTTCTATGACGGCCGGTACGACGTGCTGCTGGCGACCACAATCGTGGAATCGGGGCTCGACATCCCCACCGCCAACACGATGATCGTGCACCGCGCGGACATGATGGGGCTGGCACAGCTCTACCAGATCCGCGGCCGCGTGGGGCGGTCCAAGACACGCGCCTATGCCTACCTGACCACGAAGCCCCGCGCGCCGCTGACACCGGCGGCGGAAAAGCGGCTGCGGGTGCTCGGCAGCCTCGACACGCTCGGGGCGGGCTTCACGCTGGCCAGCCAGGACCTCGATATCCGCGGCGCCGGCAACCTGCTGGGCGAGGAACAGTCAGGGCAGATGCGCGACGTGGGATACGAACTCTACCAGTCGATGCTGGAAGAGGCGATCGGCAAGATAAAGGCCGGCGAGATGGAAGGGCTGACCGAGACCGAGGAGCAGTGGGCCCCGCAGATCAACCTTGGCGTACCGGTCCTGATCCCGGAGGATTACGTGCCCGACCTCGACGTGCGACTGGGATTGTACCGCCGTCTCAGTGGCTTGCAGACCAAGGTTGAACTGGAGGGATTCGCCGCGGAGTTGATCGACCGGTTCGGCGAGTTGCCCAAGGAGGTGAACACCCTGATGCTGGTGGTGCGCATCAAGGCGATGTGCAAGCGCGCAGGCATCGCCAAGCTGGACGGCGGCCCCAAGGGTGCGACGATCCAGTTCCACAACGACAAGTTCGCCTCGCCCGACGGGCTGGTGCAGTTCATCAAGGATCAGAAAGGGATGGCGAAGGTGAAGGACAACAAGATCGTCGTGCGCCGCGACTGGCGCAAGGACAGCGACAAGATCAAGGGCGCCTTCGCGATCGCCCGTGACCTCGCCGAGAAGGTCGCGGCGGAGAAGAAGAACGCAAAGGCGGTCAGCGATGCTTGATGCCGGGATGCACCCCGTGCCGGCCGGGCACACGGCAGCGGTCGTGACGCATCTGGAGATGCGGGCGGAGGCCCGGCAGCGCCCCGAACCCGATCTGCCGCTGGCGTTGCGCCGGGTCGAGTCGCCCGGGCGCGACTGGTACCTATCGCTGTTCCGCGCGGTGGGGCGCGACTGGCTCTGGTTCGGCCGGCTGGAGATGGAGCCCGCAGCGCTGTCGGCTCTGCTGGCCGACCCGGACCTGCACGTGCATGTCGTCATGAACGAAGAACGGGAGGTCGGCCTGCTTGAGCTCGATTTCCGCAATCCAGGGGCCTGCGAACTGGCGTATTTCGGGTTGGTCCCCCACGAGGTGGGCCGCGGCGCGGGGCGGTGGCTGATGAACCGGGCGATCCGACTGGCCTGGGCGGGCGGTATCGACGTGTTTCACGTGCATACCTGTACGCTGGATCATCCCGGCGCCCTGGACTTTTACCGGCGCAGCGGCTTCACGCCCGTGCGGCGCGAGATCGAGATCGCGCGTGACCCGCGCCTGTCGGGGCTGCTGGACGTTGACGCCGCACCGCAGGTGCCGCTGTTGAAGTAGCGCCGCGGCTTACGCGCCCGGCTCGTCGGCGTCACCGGGCGTCTGCCCCTCGTTCCCGGCCTTGAACTTGCGTACCCTCTCCAGCAGCAGGGCGCGCGCCTTGATGTTGGCGCGGCGCACGCGCATGGAGGTCAGGAACGCCTCTTCGGCCGTCTGCGAGGTGGCGCCGAGGATTTGCACGATCTCGCTGACGATGCCCTCGTCACCCGACGCGTCGACGTACTTGATCACCTGCTGGGCAAGATCGTCGGCCAGATCCTCGGTCACGCCCATGGATTACCTCGTGCTCTCCGTCAGGCGGCGTTTCACGTAATCGGTCACGGACCCGATCATGTCGTCCATGTGCGGTTCCTCGAAGAAATGGCCCGCACCCTCGATCTCGGAGTGGGTGATGGTGATGCCGCGCTGTTCCTGCAGCTTGCCCACCAGCGCCCGCGTGTCGGTCGGCGGCGCGACACGATCGGCCCCGCCGTTCAGGATCAGCCCGGAGGACGGGCAGGGAGCGAGGAAGGAAAAATCGTACATGTTGGCCGGCGGGCTGACGGAAACGAAGCCGGTGATCTCGGGGCGGCGCATCAGCAACTGCATCCCGATCCACGCGCCGAAGGAAAAGCCCGCGACCCAGCAGTGCTTGGAATTGTTGTTCATCGATTGAAGGTAATCGAGGGCCGAGGCGGCATCGCTGAGTTCGCCGACGCCCTGGTCGTACTCGCCTTGGCTGCGCCCGACGCCGCGGAAATTGAACCGCAGCACGGTGAAGCCCATGTTGTAGAAGGCGTAGTGCAGGTTGTAGACCACCTTGTTGTTCATCGTGCCGCCGAACTGCGGGTGCGGGTGCAACACGATGGCAATGGGGGCGTCCTTTTCCGCCTGGGGATGATACCGGCCTTCAAGCCGGCCTTCGGGTCCGGGAAAGATAACCTCGGGCATGCGGTCCTTGTTCCATCTCGTGGGGGGCCGAGAAATTCTTGACGGGAATTCTCAAGCACCTTAGAATTATTCTAATTTCCAGCCGGGGCCGGGCCGGGCTGCGGTGCAGATAAGCATTGCTGGCGGTCAGGTCAATCTATTCGCGGGGGCAAGCCCATGAAACTCAGCACCAAGGGGCGGTACGCTATGGTGGCCCTCGTCGATATCGCGCTGACGCAGAACGACGGGCTGGTCACGCTGAACGAGATCGCCGGGCGCCAGAACATCTCGCTGCCCTATCTCGAGCAGCTCTTCGTCAAGTTGCGCCGGGCGGACCTGGTGCAATCGGTGCGGGGCCCGGGCGGCGGCTACAAGCTCGCGCGGCCCGCGGCCGAGATCCGCATATGCGACGTGCTGCGGGCCGTGGATGAAACCGTCGACGCGCTCCATGTCGGTGCGGGCGCCTCCGGCGGGACGAGCGGTTCGAAGGCGCAGTCGCTGACCAACCGGCTGTGGGAAGGGCTGTCCGCGCATGTCTACGTGTTCCTGCACCAGACGCGCTTGAGCGACGTGGTCAACAATTCGCTCGCGCCCTGTCCGGCCGTGCCCACGCTGTTCTCCGTGGTGGACGAGGTATGACCCGGTGTGATCCAGCGGCCGCGCCTGCGGCGCGACAGGCCGGTCGCGCGCTGCCGCGCGCGGGGATGGGGGCGCTGCCCCCATGCCCCCGGAGTGCTTGTGGCAAGATGAAGCGGCGGGTCTGATGGGGCGGGTCTACCTCGATTACAACGCGACAGCGCCGTTGCGGCCCGAGGCCCGCGAGGCCATTGCCGGGGCGATGGACGTGGTCGGCAACCCCTCCAGCGTGCACACCGAGGGGCGGGCGGCCAAGGCGCTGGTGGAGCGGGCCCGCGCGCAGGTGGCCGAGGCCGT